>QMOC01000125.1 GCA_003648085.1 Chloroflexota bacterium | reverse complement strand
GCCTCGACCAGCCGCTGTACCGTCTCTTCAAGACGGCTCAGCCGTTCCTCGGCGCGCTGTTGGGCCTCGACCAGCCGCTGTACCGTCTCCTCAAGGCGGCTCAGCCGTTCCTCGGCGCGCTGTTGGGCCTCGGCCAGCCGCTGCACAGCCCGATCCGTACGCCGTTGCGCCAGCGCCAGGTCCTCTACCGTTGCCCGCAGTGCCTGGAACTCATCACGGGTGACCCGCAATTCCTCGGCCCGGGCCGCCATCCGGCCTAAGATCTGGCCCAGAACCTCTACCGTGGGTTCATCGAAGATCTGGCGCAGTTCCCTCTGGATCGTTTCTCGCTCAATCGCCGCTAACTCATGTGCCATCGGGACCGCCTCCTCAACGAACTGCAATGTCTAGTGTACCATCATTATTCCCATCCGTCAAGCAAAGTTGGCGAAAGGTCCCAGGAAGTGAGCGCCATTCCAGCGTGAAGCCAAAGCCGTTCCAGCGCCAGACGTCCACGTAGGTAGCAGGGCCATCACGCCCGGTAGCGTAGTCACCCTCCAACGTCACCACCTCGTTGCGCCCGTCCCCATCCACGTCCCCTACTGCCAGGGCCAGAAGCGGCACAGGCAGCGCCGACCCGGCCCAGATTTCGTGCCCATCGTAGGGGTCAAGCAGGACGAGGTGGCAACTATCGCCCGTCGCGTCGTGAAAGTCAGCAATGGGGCTAGGGGCGGGAAGCCAGCGCTGAATGGGCCAATCGCGCCAGGGCCGCCAGACGAGGAGTACCCATTCGGGAGTGCCGTCGTTGGTAACATCGGCCAGGACGGAGGCGGTGACGTGCCAGGTGGGAGGAGTAGGAGGAGAAAGAGACAAGGGGACAAGGAGAGGGGGGGACACGGAGACGTGGAGACTGGCGAAGGAGCCATTGTGGAAGGTACAGACTTGCCAGGGAGCCAGGGGAGTGGAGCCGGGAAACGAGGCTAAAAAAACGAGCACGGACGCCGTGAGCACCCACCGAACTGCCATCCACCATTTGTCATTTGTCATTTGTCATTTGATCATTGCTCATTCTCCGCCAGAACGCTTCCCGGTACGCCTGAAATCGCCCTTCCACAATGGCCTCTCGGAGTTCGCAGGCAATGGTGAGCATCAGATGGAGATTGTGGAGGGTGAGCAGGTGATGGCCCAGAATCTCATTGGCGGTGGTCAGGTGGCGAAGGTAGGCGCGGCTGAAATGAGTGCAGGTATAGCACGTGCAGCCGCGCTCAAGGGGCGCAGGATCGTCGGCGAACCTCGCGTTGCGCAGGTTGAGCCGGCCGGTGCGGGTGAGTGCCCCGCCGTTGCGGGCCAGCCGCGTGGGGAGCACGCAGTCGAACATATCCACCCCCCGCGCCACACACTCCACCAAGTCCTCCGGGGTGCCGACGCCCATCAGGTAGCGAGGCCGCTCGGTCGGCAGGAGCCGGTCGAGTAATTCCAGCACACCGTGCATCTGCGCCTTCGTCTCGCCGACGCTAAGGCCGCCGATGGCATAGCCGTCGAAGCCCAGGCCCACCAGGAAACGGGCCGATTGCTCCCGCAGATCGGGAAAGACACCGCCCTGAACGATGCCGAAGAGGGCCTGATCGCGACGGGTGTGGGCGATCCTACAACGTTTGGCCCAGGCGTGGGTGCGGGCCAGCGCCTGCACGTTATAATCGTAGTCGAGCGGTGGAGCACACTCGTCCAGGCAGGTGATGATGTCGGCCCCCAGGTTCTCCTGGATGGCGACGACCTTCTCCGGGGTGAAGCGGTGCTCGGAGCCGTCAATGTGGGAGCGGAAGGTGACACCGTCGGCGTCAATCCTGCGCCGCTGAGCCAGGCTGAAGACCTGGTAGCCGCCGGAGTCGGTGAGAATAGGGCCATCCCAGCCCATAAATTTGTGCAGACCCCCCAGCCGGGCGATGAGTGCGTCGCCAGGGCGCAGGTAGAGATGATAGGCATTGGCCAGGATGATCGTCGCGCCCAGACTGCGCAGGTCACGAGGAGAGACAGCCTTGACGGTGCCCTGAGTGCCGACGGGCATGAAGACCGGCGTGGGAACGGAGCCATGGAGGGTGTGGAAGACGCCGGCACGGGCACGCCCGTCGGTGGCAAGGAGGTCAAAAAGATGAGACATCACACTTCTCTGCCTACTTCCCTCTTCGGCACCGTGAAATAGAAGGTACTGCCCCGACCGGCCTCGCTTTCCACCCACGCTTTGCCGCCGTGAGCCTCGATCATTTCTTTGACGATCGCGAGCCCCAGTCCCACGCCACCGAAGCGGCGCGATCTTGAAGGATCTACTTGGTAGAAACGTTCGAAGATATGTGCCTGAGCCTCCTTGGGAATACCAATACCCTCGTCCCTCACGGCAACCTGGAGAGCGTTGCCTATGTCTTTTATGCTCACCGTTACCGTGCCACCCCGGGGGCTGTACTTGATGGCATTGCTGAGCAGATTGTCGAAGACCTGCATCAGACGCCGGGGGTCGGCCCACACCCGAGGGAGATCATCGGGTATCTCGGCACGAAGAGTGATGCAGGCGTTCTTGGCTGCCGCTTCCGCTCCTTGTAGAGCAGCCCGCGCCAGGTCAGGCAGCGAGGCGGGCATCAACGTCTCTGGGCCGAGTTGTGGATGCTCCAGCATAATGATGTCTTCCGCCATCTGGGTTAACAGGCGAGTCTTATCCAGCACGATTTTCAGACTCTCCCGCTGCTGCTCTGTCAGAGATCCCAGTTCGCCCTGGAGTACCAGTTCGACGTAACTCTTGATGAACGTCAGCGGCGTGCGCAGATCATGGGAGACGTCCTGTACGAACTCGGCTCTCCGGCGATTGAGAGCCTGCAATTCTTCGTAGGCCTGGTGTAACTGCTCGGCCCGCTCTTTCAGTTGCTGGTAGAGTCGCGCGTTCTCCACCGCCACCGCTGCCTGGTCGGCGACGGCTTGCAGCAGACGCTCGTCCGCTTCGCTGAAAGGTGGTGAGACGAAGCGCCCCAAGCCGATAGCGCCTAGGCAGCGATCTTCGTAGCGCAAGGGGGCATAAAGAACACTACGCGGCGAACGAGGACGGATGTAGTGTATCCGGTCATCGGCGCGGGTGTCCTCCACACGGAGCGTCCGCCGGTTGCGCACCACCCAGCCCGGGTGACGCTCCAGTGCCGTTTGCTCCGCTATCTTGTGCTCCTCGGGTGTAAGGCCCAATGTAGCGATCAAGTACAACCGCTCGACCGGCCGCGCCTGATACAGGTAGAGGCCGTAAGAGTCGAAGGAAATGACGGGTTTGAGCAGGTCGGGCAATTGGACCAGGACGTCTTCGGGGACCGTAGGGCGGGTCAGGCGTCGGCTGACCTCGGCCAGCACGCGGAACGTCTCAGCCTGCCGGCGGGTCTCCTGATATAGTCTGGCGTTCTCCAGTGCTGTGGCTGCCTGCGAGGCGATGGCCTGCAGGATTTTCGCATCTCCGTTGTCGAAAACGTTGGGCCGGTCGTAACTTTGGACCGTGATAACCCCCACTACTTTCTCGCCGATGATCATCGGCACCCCAAGCCAGGAACGGCATGGATGATCGAAGCCCTCTAAGCCCAATCTGGCGGCCTCCTCTCGCACGCAGCCCAGCAGCAGCGGCTTTCGCGTACGGACGACATGCTCGGCAAACCTCTCGTCGTGGCGCTGGGAAGACACCTCCTCCCGCCGTCCGTTGCGGTAGAACAGCGGGAAGACGAGTTGGTCCGTCTCCTCGTCCAGCAGCGCGACGTAGAAGTTGCTCACATCCATCAGTCGCCCTGTCTGGCGGCGGATTTCCTCCAGGAGGTGATTCATCTCGAGGCGGGCATTGATGGCGCGTCCTACCTCGTTCAGGACCGCCAGTTCCTCGGCGCGGCGCTCGGCGGCTCGCACAGTATCAATGTGGCGTTGCCCCAGTACCCCGGCCACGATGCCGGTCAGCAGCAGCAATCCGACGTTGACCGCCAGGCGCACCAGCGGCTCCAAAGCCAGGGAGCGTCCCAGCGCCAGCAGCACCAACAGTGACGCCACAGATAGCGCGACGCACCGTATAGCCCCCCGGCGGCCATATTGCACGGCTCCTGTGACAATGTAGATGAGGTACAGTGGAAAATAGGGACTGGACAGCCCCCATGAGAAATGGAGGCCAGCCGTGATCAAGGCCAGGTTGCCCAGATGAGCGATCCACTCCCGGGCACGCGAGGGGCCACGCCGGCGCTCCAACCAAAAAATGGTCAGATTGAGCACTAAGCCAACGGCGAGAATGGTGACCAGGGGGATGACCACTCCTCGCCCGCCCAACAGTACGCCGACTGCTCCCAGGACGGTCATGACGGCCAAGGTCAGGAAACTTACCTTCGCTTCCAAAGGGACAACAGCCCCAGCGGCACGACGTGGCAAAGGTTTTTTCTGCTGCATGGAACTGTGACCAGTTTAGCACAGGTGATGGAAGTGGTCAAGTGGGAAATTGGTACGCCCTGACCAGAAAAGTGAGGCGCTGCCTGGGGAAGCGTCCCCATGCAGCGCCTGCATTAGTACCTTTACGATCAAATCCTTGCTTTTTGTGCAAGAAAATTCACCACGGAGATACAGAGAGCACAGAGAGAAAGCAGAAAAAATGAGAAGAAAACTCCGTGTCCTCTGTGTCTCCGTGGTAAAGTTTTAGTTCCGGCTCGCCCGAGTTAGGAAATCCAAAGTGCGAAGACTACTTGCGTCTGAGACGTCGTTGCCACTGATAGATTGGCGTCATTGCCGCTAGCGTCACATCCTGTAGCCGTGCACGGGCGGCCACCTGCGTGCTCCACACGACGTTCCGCACCCGCGTGATTGGCTGGAACAGGTTGGACAGCAACGGCCAGTCCTCCACGCGGATCGGCTCCTCAGCCACCCGCTCCGGCTGCCAATGCAGCACCGCTGCCGCCCAGGTCAGCCCCGCGCCGAAGCCGACCAACACCACGTGATCGCCCGACTTCAGCCGGCCCTCCTCCAGTGCATCGCACAGCGCCAGCGGGATCGAGGCCGCCGACGTGTTGCCGTAGCGGTCAATGTTGACCATCACCTTCTCCGGGGCCACCCCCAGTCGGCGCACCGCCAAGTCAATGATACGAGCATTAGCCTGGTGGGGAATGATCAACTCGATGTCGTCCCAGGGCAGGCCACTAGCCCGCACGACGTTGGTCACCGCCTCAGTCATCTTGCGAGTGGCGAACCTGAAGATGCGCCGACCATCCATACGCAGGTAATGCTCACGGTTGCGCAACACCTCCTCGCTGAAGGGCCTGGCGCAGCCACCGCCAGGATACCAGAGGGCGTCCCAATCGCTGCCATCGGAGCCGAGTTCGCAACTTAGGATCCCCGTGGGCTGATCGCTGGCCTCAACCAATACCGCCGCGCCGCCGTCGCCGAAAAGCACGCACGTGGTGCGATCCGTCCAGTCCACGCCTGCCGAGAGCGTCTCGACCCCGATCACGAGCACTCTCTCATACAGGCCGGTCTCAATGAACTGGCTGGCCGTCACCAGGCCGTAGACGAAGCCGGTACAGCCGGCCACCAGCGTGAACGCGGCAGCCCTGGTCGCGCCCAATTGGTCCTGCACTATGCTGGAGACCGGCGGGCAGAGGTAATCGGGCGTCGAGGTAGCGACGATGATAAGGTCAACCTCTTCGGGACCGACTTCCGCCCGCTCCAACGCTTTCTGGCAGGCCTCGACCGACATCGTGGCCGTCGTCTCACCTGGCCCGACGATATGGCGCTCGCGGATGCCGGTGCGTGTGACGATCCACTCGTCGGAAGTATCCACCATCTGTTCCAAATCGTGGTTGGTGAGAATGCGCTGAGGTACTGATTTGCCCCACCCGGTGATTCGTCCGTACCGTTTCATAGCGGTTCCACCTCCTGGTATTCTGCTAGTTACAAAAACACCAGGGGAGGCGATTGGTTACGAAGATCCCAAAGCGTAGCCCCTCAGTGTCCCCTTGAGCAGACAAGGGCGGTCAGGACTTGCGCATCTGGCAAAGTCATGTAAAATAGCGCGATTAGTGGCTTGGGCCGCGCCTTAAAAACCTAACTTTGGAGGTACTATGTTGTATCGCTTGACACTCTCATCGAAAAGACTTGGCATTCTGCTACTGACTCTCTGCACTGTGAGCATCTCCCCAGGAACGCCCAGCCGGGCCATCTATCAGGAACGACCGGCTGCACCGACCGAGACCATCATTGACTCGAACATCACGACTGACACGACCTGGACTCTGGCGAACAGCCCCTACCGCGTCACGGCCGAAATTGATGTAGAGCCTGGCGTCACACTGACCATCGAGCCGGGCGTGACGGTGTGGATTGAAAAGGACCTCAAGATCCACGTGCGCGCAGGTGCTTCAATCATCGCCAAGGGCACCCCTGAGCACCCGATCACCTTTGACCGTTATCGGGATCCCGTCACAGGATTAGCACCACGTTGGAAGAAGATCCACTTTCACGAGAACTCAAGTTCCTACTTCCGCTATGTTGATTTCGCCTACGGCGGGGCATCGAGCGACGAGTCCACCATCCTGCACTTCGAAGGGCCTGGCACACACGTGCTCAACATGTGCACTGTTCGGGATAGCAAACGCCAGGGCATCACTGCTCAGGGAAACTCGCTCAACCTGACGGTTGCGGGCACGCTTTTTGAGGATAACGGGCGCTGGTCCCTGGCGTTTGATAGCGGCGCCAATGTAATCGTCACAGGCAGCACGTTCGATGTAGCAGATCACATCGCAGTCCGCCTGCGCGACAAAGGGGAGGGCCCGGCCACAATCACCATCAGCGACTCCAACTTCCTATCCGATGGCAGCAACTTTGTCGTCTATAACGAGATGCATGACAGCGTCTCCATCAACGCCCGGAACAATTGGTGGGGTCAGGCGAGCGGGCCGTACCCGGGTGCAGTAACGGCTGGTGTGGACTATACCCCCTGGCGCACCACCGAAGCCCCCCGCGTCGGCATCACCACACCTCCCACTGCCATCTTCACCGTCACGCCCGACCCCACCGTTGTGCAACCGCCGGGGACTGAGTATACCTTCGACGCCTCGGATTGCAGCGACGTAGAGGATTACACCTCCTCCCTGGAAGTCTGCTGGGATTGGAACAACGATGGGACGTGCGACACCGCTTGGACGACGACCAAGACTGCCACGCACAGTTTTACGCCCAACGTCACCGTGCAAACCGTTCGCCTAGTCGTGCGTGACACCGACGGTCTCACTTCCGAGGCAACCCAGGATATCGCGCTCAACACACCGCCTACTGCCACTTTTACCGTCTCACCTGACCCTGACACCCCTCT
>QMOC01000124.1 GCA_003648085.1 Chloroflexota bacterium | reverse complement strand
CGATTATACTCTGCACCTCGGTGACGAAGCGCAGACGGTGGGCGGTGAAATTGTCCATCACTCTCCCTTCACCGAACGGTGTCTGGCGGCCCTGCGTCGTTGGTGCCTGGGTACGCCCTCGGCAAAAGTGCCCGCCGGAGGTCACTACTCAGGCGGTTGATGAAGACCTCGCCTGGGGTTGAATACCCCAGGCTAAGCAGGTCGAAGGGCGCTCAAAGCGCCCTAAAGCCGCGCCGGGAAGGCGATTCAGCCCGTTGGAAACGGGCTTTGAGTCTGCTCAGCCCCGAGTTTTCAACTCGGGGCGGGCAGGCGCTCAAGCCCGATACCCGAAGTAATTTCCCAAAGTTCATAAACCGCACCTGAAAGGGCGCTTCGCACCGGGCAACCGCCTACGCGGTCGTTGTGACAGCGTCCATGCAGGTGGACGCCTGGCTGAAAGCCCTCCAGAAGCAATTTCAATTGCTGAAGGAGCATGGCCTGGGTAGTTACCGCCGGAGAATGCGGTGATTCCGGAGGTTGCAATGCCGGCAGGCTATCCGCTTATCCGTTTCTCATCCGCTGCCCCGGTAAACGGATACGTGCCCGTGCTACGAAGCGGCGCCCGATGAATCGGGCTTACCACCGCAACACGTAAGGGGGATTGATCCCCCGCTGCTCTGTAGCCCGGCGACTTCATCGCCGGGCGGCAGTGCACAGCAGGCACGAAAGCGTCAACCTATCTTCGCCTGCAATTGAACCATCCCCATCGTATTCTCCTCGAGTCGGCAAATAGCGAATCGGCATGCCGGGGACGGCCAGGGTGGAGGTCGGGAGATGGCCCCGGCCGCCCGGCATGTCAATCTATGCGTTCGTAGAGCGTAAAACCCCGACCAGAGCGAGTCGTACGATATGGAAGGACGACATCCAGGCGTATCCGATCACGGTCTCTACGGATTTTCTCCTTACTATAAATGTTGATCCGCTCGAAGGTGAGGTCTGGCCCCCACTCATCCAGGCGCTGGATGTGACCGAGAGGGAAGGCCGCCGGTAGAGTACCGCGAATTTGGCCACCCGTTATGACAGGGCCGGACAAAGTGACAAAGCCCTCTGGTGCGGATTCCCCCTCCATCTCCACCGTCTCAGGTGGGGCCAGCAGTTGAAAGAACCCACCCCGCTTGCCGAAGTAGGATACGTGGAACAGCAATGGCTTCACCGCTTCCAGATCCTCCGGCGCACCGCCTAACGCCAGCGCCAGTTCGCCTCCCAGATGCACATACTCGCGGAAGGCAATGGTACGCTGCATCGCACGCCCGCGCTCCTCGGGGTTCCGCTCCGGCTTCAGGATTTTGGCGAAAAGGTTGGTCACGACGGCCCTCCGGGGCGGGCAAAGCGCCACATACAGAGCCTGGATGCGGATGAAGGCTTGGGAGCCGTAAGCCACGCCTCGTACCCGGATGGCTGCATCCAGCAGGGCCGTGCGGATGGCAAAGGGTGTCGGCACCAGCAGCGTCTTGGCCCCGGTCGAGGTCGCCTCCCCGTGCTTGAGCGAGAACAGACTTACCGGCTGGTAGCGAGCGATCAGCCAGCGCATATTCAGCCCCCGTTCTCACCGAAGAGACGGTACGGCCGGGTCTCCTCTAGCAGACCACGCATCACTGTGGCAAACTCGGCCATATTGGCGAAGGGATAAACGCGCAACCGGCCATCCTGGCCATCCAGTGCCTGAGCGACCTCCTGTACCTGTTGCTGATACCCGTCTGCCAGGGGGCTGATGGTCGGTGCGGGGAGTACGGCGTGGCTGACGGTCACCACCCCCTCGAAGGCAACAATGTGAGGATTCTGGGTGCCCCGCATTGCGCCGTTCGGCTCCACAAACGTGTAGAGTACGCTTTCCAGAAAGGTTCGATACCGGCGCAGCCGCTCCTCCTCGTCTATGGCATACGCCTGGCTGATGTCGTTGAAGCCGATGCGTGCCAGTTCAAAGGTGGCGACGGTGGCATAGATGCCGGAGGAGGCCGGGCGATGGAAGATGGGCTGTTCGGCCCGCTCCTCGGCGGGGCCACCGCGCTCGGCTGCGTAGCGCACGTGGAAGTACGATTCTGTGCGCACTTTATCCGGCAACCCCACAACCCAACTGAACTCGGCGACCGACTTGCGAGGGACAGAACGAGCCCCACGGGCGATGAGCGTCCCTTCGGCATCATCCAGAGCACAGCGGCTGAGGAGCGCGTTAACGGTCTCCTCATCCCGATCTGGAAGATTGCGCATAAACTCCGCATCGCCCAGAATGCGGTCTGACCGGAAGGTTCGGCAGGCAGCACAGAGAGGTAGGCCACGTTCTCGCGCCAGCCGATAGAAGTGCTCGGCCTGGATGTGCTTGAACATATCGCCGCTGATGGCATTGACCTTGTGGACATCCCCGTTAGCGTCCACCAACGTCACCGTGCGGGTCATCGTCTGGTTTCCCTCGCCACCTTCGTTGTTGAGGGAGTGCATCTCCAGCGTCATGCGACCGGAGATAGAGAGACTATAAACAGGCTTGCGATTTGACATTTCACACCTCCTCGTTCAGGATGTCTTCCTTTACTCTGGCGTCTCGGCCTCTTCCCGAGGCTCACGGGCATACCCAAAGGCTACCAGCAAATTAGCCACGACTTCTGAGCCATATTCATCCACCAGCCGCACCACCTCTTCGATATCCGGGGTGCGCAGATCGCGGCGCATCTGTTGTTTGGTGTTCTCCAGTACCTGGGCGTTCTCCTGGTTGTAGGTCTGCATGAAGTTGC
The DNA here is from genome assembly GCA_003648085.1 of Chloroflexota bacterium. Lineage (GTDB taxonomy): Bacteria > Chloroflexota > Anaerolineae > B4-G1 > B4-G1 > B30-G15. Next base: position 4,616 of record QMOC01000124.1, on the reverse strand, counting down.
TGAGGGCCACCACGAACTCATCGCGCACGGTGGCCTTGCGCTTCAACTCCGCCCCCAGGCCATAGCGGACATCGTAGAGGGTATCCAACCCGCGCGCCTTGCGGCCCTGAGGAATGACGGTGCTGTGACGGATGGCATAGGCCACGTTCTGGAAGCCCGTGTTTTGCACGATGGGCAAAAGGGGTTTGTTACTGGCCATGATTAACCTCCTCAATCGAGATGGACTAAAGGTGGGTACCCAACGGTCGCCCTCGTTCAGCCGCCGCATGATTTCGTGGCTGTAACCAACGGCGAAGTCATAGAAGGCATCCCACTTGTTTCCGGCAACGAAATCTCGATAGGCGCGCAGCAGATTGTAACCATCGCTGCGCCCCTCGTCTATGCCACGGATTACGTCTAGATGCTCATCTATCACCTCCTTCAAAGCGAGTACATCAGCCCGCGTCTCGGGCTGCCCCGTCCAACGGGGCAAATCGAGGAAAGAGAGATTGACCATCGTGTAAGCATTGCGGCTGAGGAGTTTGAACTGTGCGACGTGAAAACCAGCCACGACGTTCTCAGGTGCTGCGGAGGCAGGATCAGCATCGAAGTCCAACTCGTCCTGCCCCGCCGTCTCCACATAATCCAGCCAGGCTTTAGTGAAGAGCAACAGACTGGTGATGTCCGCTTTCAGGCTGGTCTCGTCGCGCCGTCGCTCGTTCCATAAGTAACGGTTGAAGCGGTGGAAGGCCTCCCGATGGGCCTGCCAACCGAGATGCAAGGGAGTCAGCACATACGCTTTCCAGTCGCCCACATCCACGACTCGCCGGGGGGCCAGACAGGTCCATAAGCCAATAGCCTTCAAGAATTCCTCTGGCCAGGGACGGTCCTTGATGTTGTCCATCCGCAGGGCGTTGGCCTTAGGCTCGTTGAGCCCTTTACCCTGATGAGGATTGAGCAGTTGTGAGGCTGTCTCACGGACGCGAAGCCCTTCGCTCTTGGCCATCTTCTCCCATGACCTAAGGATAGCGGACTCCTGGGCCTCCGGCTCAGCGTACAATTGAAGAAGCGTGCGCAGGTGACTGCTGGTGAGTTCTCGGCTGCGGCTCCACTGGGCGATCACCCGGTTATAGATACCCAGAGCCTGCATTCGTCCATCGCCCAAGAAAGCCACCAAAGTCCAATCGTCCGAAGGTTCCTTGTCGCGCAGTTGCTGCTCCAGGTCGGTACCACGTATGCCCTCATCCCAAAGGGCCGAACGAGTTTCCCGATAGGTCCGCACCTGTTCCCAGGTGGCGTCCACGTCCCGCGTGGATGTATCTGGGGGAACATCCTCTGGCTTGGTGCGCCGGTTAGTGATGAAGGGCGCAGGGCTGCGGAAAAAGTGGTTGTCCTGTATCCATTCTTCCCGCAGCGGTTCGCTGAGGCGGATCAGATAATGGGGGCCTGCGTCAGCGATCTCAATGCGCCACGTATCGTAGGGACTTTTCACCTGCCGGAAAAGATGATCCAGCAAGGTCGCCAGGCCGTAAGCGGTCAGAACATCGGCATAAGTGCCCGTGCGTTTGGGAACGTAGTAGGTGTCCTGGTACATCACTCCTCCTCTTGCGACAACCAGTCGCACAATCTCAGTATCCGCACGATGGTGAAATAGAGCAGCCAGGCAACCCAGGACTCCTCGGGCGGAGGAGAGAGCAACCGTTTTTCCAGGTTGGGAGCCTCGTGTTCGGGGATCAGCCACCGGGCCCACTCTCCCCACGAGGCATCACCCACGGCTGCCAGTGCTTCGGCAACAGCAGCCTGGGCCTGGGGATGCAAACGGTAGGGATTCGCCTCCCGGAGGGAAGGGCTGTGATGCCGGGCAATGGCCGTCACCACTGCCCGGTAGAGCCCCCGATGACTCCGCCCGTCCAAAGCCTCCCAGATGAGCCGGGCGGAGGCGATGGCTCCTTCCCCGGCGTGGGTCCTGGGCTTGCCTCTCACCGCCCGCCGGGCCTCGCAGTGAAGCGAGTTGTACGGCTCCCAGTGAGTGTGTGCCACCAGGAAGGGAGGATGACCTTCCCCGATGCGTTTCTGATAGCGGGCTGCCCACCGCTGCCATCGTTCCTCCAACTTGCCTACGTCGTGCAGCGCCAGCGCCAACCGCGTGGCTCGCTCCAACAGCCCGGCGGGTAGATGCCAGGCTCCCTCCTGCGTCTCCAGGCGCGAGGCAATCCACGCCAGCCGATGGCGGAACCGCTGCTCGAAGACCTGTCGCATTGCAACGATGTGCTGAGAATAGGACTCCAGTGCATACGTATAGCCTCCTCCATCCCGCCGCCGGCGCTGGGCCTCCGGCGAACGATAGCGACTGTTCCCTTCCACTCCCAGGCGGAAGCCCTGCTCCGCGTCGTAAGCCACCAAGGCCGGGTGGACGGCAAAGAGAAGGGAGGCGGAAATGTCATCCTGATCTTGCACATCCATCCAGCGATAGGTGACCGGGACACGGCTATCCTCCTCGCCCCGCTGTTGCACCGGGTAGCGCAAGGCCCAGGGCAATCCCATCATCTGTGCCTGCTCCAGAAGCCTCTCTACGGCTTTGCGCAGAGTGCCGTGCCAGAGAGAGAATCCCTCATAGCGGAAAGGACTTTCCTCCGTCAGTCCCTCCGGCGGCTCGTAGACGATGAGAGTGCGACTGTCCACCTTGCGGATCAATTCAGGACGGGCGCTGGCCTCGCCGAAGACCAGTGCATCGGTGATCAGAACCCACGTGCGTCCCTGATCCTCTTGCATCGCCTGCAAGACCGCTCGATCGGCCTCTTCGTGGGCTTCGTTCACCACCTCCTGCTCCTCAGCGAAGCGCAGAATCTCCCCACTTCGTTTGTCCAAAGCCCTCCAGGTACGCTCACAGATAGCGGTTTCGTAGGGCGCGCAGTTGGGTCGGCCATCTTTGCGCTCCGGCACTCGATAGACATAAACCCGGCCCTGTTCACCTGGATAGCGGGCGCAGCGTCCGGCCCGCTGGATAATGCTGGCCGCCGGGGCCAGTTCGGTGTGCAATGCCTGGCCGGTGATGTCCAGCCCCACCTCCACCACCTGGGTGGCGACGACAAGGAGACGGGGAACCTGCCATCTCTGACCTCTCTTCTCGTCTTGGGGACCGCACTCGGCTCGCAGGAAGGCTTCCTTCACCTGACGGTGGGGCCGCTCGAAGCGGCTGTGGAGCAACATCACCCAGGAGGTGTCCTCCGGTGCTTCGGTCATCTGTTCCCGGAGGCAGGTCACGGCTTCGCCCAGAAGCCGACGATGTTCCTCCGGCGAAGCGGCGCGGCGTAGTTGGTCGTAGACGGGCTCCAGGTTGGAATAAGTGACCGGCACGGGATGGCAGCCGGCGTCTACCAGGTCTTTGTACAACTTCAATGCCCTGTCCACCGTGTTGCACACGACCAGGGAACGGCGGTCGTGCGTCGCCAGCACGGCATCAGGGTTGATGGTATCTTCCACTGTACAAAAGCGCCGTTTCTTGCGCGGACGTTCTCCCTTCTGCGTTTCGATCTGCTCCACTTCACCCGAGGACACCAACAACGATTCGGCTCCCAGTAAATGGGCGATCTCCTTCAGCATTGCCCGTGAGAAAGTAGCCGTCATCATCACAAAAGGAACGAGTCGGCCAAGGAGACGCAATAGTTGCAACGTGGCGACACGGGCTTCGTGGGGGAACAGGTGAAACTCGTCGAAGACCAGGTAAGAGCCAACCACAGCGCCCACATTGACGTTGGCCTTCCCCCGTGAGAGACTGTAGGGAACGCCCAAGGCACTGCTGAGCACCTGATCGAGAGTGGCAAACACCAGATCTCCCAACAGCGTAGGATCGCCGGGGCGCTCGCCCGTCTGGATGCGCACATCCAAAGGGCGACGAAAGCGTCGCTCGTATGACGCGGCCAGACCTCGATATTCACTCTCGAACTGGGTAGCCAGGACACGCATCGGCACGGCATAGAGACACTGTTTGGGAAAGGCGTGGTCCGGGAAATCGAAGAAGGCCTCAATGAACGGTGCCAGCGCAGCCCGCGTTTTGCCCGAGCCGGTGGGAGCCTGCAACACCACTGACTGTCCAGCGTGCAAGAATGCCTTGACTTTCTGCTGATAGGGATACAGGCCCATTGTCATCCTCCAAAGAAATCGTCCAGGGTGGTGGAAACACCTTCAGCAGGAGAGTGGGAGGCCACGTACCAGCCGTACAACTCGGCCATTGCCTTCGCCTCCCCCATTACCTGCTCCCGCAACTCCCTCGGCTCCAGTACCTCCACATCCGCTCCCCACCCCCTTATCCACGGCAGCATCTCCTGCGGCTCAGCCACCCGCGCCCGCCAGATCAGACTCCCATCGGGTTGCTCTTCCACCTGTTCACTGCGGTGCCACTGCGTCTCGCGCACCCGATGGGCCACGCGAGGATGGAAGCGCAGCACCACCTCCACCGGCTCCGCCTCCGTGTACCAGATGCCCCAGGCGTCGGCCAATAGTTCGCGGGGGTCGAAATCTTCAGGGATGGTGTACGTCCTGGTAGGGACGACCAATTCGATGCGCTGGATGCGCTCCAACTTGAACGTCCGCACGGCTCCTGGTGGCTCCCGCCAGCCGATGACGTGGGCAGTCTG
>QMOC01000123.1 GCA_003648085.1 Chloroflexota bacterium | reverse complement strand
GATTCGTACAGGCTTCTCTCGTGGAACCAGGTATCGAACTCCACCCTCAGGGCTGCCAGGTCCTGCCGTATCTCCTCGATCATGCGCGCAATGCCCTCCGTCCCCAAGACGCGCACGGCCTCCCTACGCGGCAGGTTGAGATATCGGTCGCCGTACTGTTGGGCCATTTGCTGCCCCAACTCGACGACGTAGTGCCCGTGGTAGCCGTCCTCCGGGAACGGCTCGTCCCGGCCCAGGGCCTGGGCGTAACGGGCATAGATGCTCTCACCGAACTTGCGCACCTGAGAACCGGCGTCGTTGACGTAGTACTCGCGCTCGACTTCGTAGCCCGCCGCCGCCAGCACGTTAGCCAGTGTATCGCCGATGACGGCGTTGCGGGTGGAGCCGACGGTGATGGGACCCGTGGGATTCGCGCTGACGAACTCAACCTGCACCCGCTGCCCCTGGCCGATGTCCACATTGCCCCAACGCTCTCCAGCGGTCAGGATAGTCTCCACCTGCGCCGCCAGCCAGGACGCATCCAGTGCTATGTTGATGTACCCTGGTCCGGCCACCTCGACCTTGCCCACAAAGGGGGCCGGCGGGAGGCGCTCGACCAGCCGTGCGGCGATCTCCCGAGGGGGCATGTGGGCCTCCCGTGCCAGTTGCAGACAGACCGGCGAGGCATAGTCGCCGTGCTCGGACCGGCGCGGACGCTCTATGACGATTGCCGGCATCTTGAACTCCGGCAATGTACCCTCCTCCTGGGCGGCCCGCAGTCCTGTGGCGATCAACGCTGCGACCTGATTACGTATGAGTTCTGCCATTACCTACCCTCTAACCCTAACTCTTTGCGGAACCACTCCGCCAACCGCCTCCGCTCATCGGGGGGTTGGAACGAGGATTCAGCGGCCGTCACGATGGTGCGCTTAATCTGTTCTAACGTCACTCCCATCGCCAGCGTAACGGTCAAGTACTCATCGGTGAGCGTCGTATCACTGATACTGGGGTCATCGGTGTTAATCGTCACACGCAGATTGAGAGCCAGCATATCGGGCAAGGGGTGTTGCCAGAAGCGGCGCACAACGCCCGTTTGCAGATTGCTGGTCGGGCAAACCTCCAATGTCACGCCACAATCGCGGAGCAGTTGCACGACCTCGGAGTTTTCAATCGCGCGCACACCGTGCCCAATACGTTGTGCGCCCAGAAGTTCAACCGCCTCACGGACGTTCTCCGCTCCCCCGACTTCTCCAGCGTGTACCGTCACACCCAATCCCTCTTGCCGTACTCGCTGGAAGACTGCGGCGAAGCAACGGGCTGGATACCTGGCCTCGTCGCCAGCCAAATCGAGGCCGACAACCCCCTCACTCCTGTGAGCCAACGCGACGTCGGCAATATAAGACGCCGTATCCAGGTCCTCATCCCGACCGATTTGCAGGATCAGATTGGTGCGAACTCCGAAATCACGCTGGGCTCTGGCGACGGCAGCGCACACCCACGTGGTCACCTCGTCAAGCGAGAATCCCTGCGCTCGTGCCAGCGCGACCGGATTGAAGCGCAGTTCCAAATATTTGACATTATCAGCCGCTGCGTCGGCCACCGCCTCATACGCCACCCGCTCTATCGCCGCTTGGGTGGTGTAAAAGCGTCGCAGGAGTTGAAACTTCTGGAGAAAGCGATGGAAATCCGGCTCGTCGTCCGTCACCGTCACGAAGGGCCGCAGATACTCGATGTCGTAACTGGGCAGGTCAATCCCGTGCTCCTGGGCGATCTCAGCCAGCGTCTGAAGCCGCAGGGAGCCCTCCAGGTGACGATGCAGATCTACTTTCGATAGAGCGTGTAGTTGAGCACGCAGGCTGATTGACAACTCCGGTCGTTCTTCTTTTTCGCCATGCATTGCCGCATTGCCCATCTCAAGAGGCCGCGCCAGAGGCCTTGCTCACCGGTTATCGGCCATCGGTATCCCACTCAACCTTTTCCTTCAAGGTCCATCCCCAGTAGTACCACGTGAGTACGAGATCGAGGGTCACCCCTATGGCCAGAGGGATGTGAAAGGTCGCCAGTGCGAACCAGGATTTCAGCAGGATGGGCGGTGCGAGTTGGGGTGCAAGAGCAGCAGTGCCTCGCATAACCTGGCTGGCCGCCGCTATGGAGACGAAAACATTGGCCACCATAAACCAGCGATGATAGTCTGTCATCTTCGTCACCGCACTTAATCGCCGGCTGAGATTGGCAAAGAGAGAGCCCAGATAAACGATGGCAAACAGCCCCATAACCGCCAAGGGTGTTGTAATGACGATCATTGTCGCTCTCCGGTCATCAATTCCTGCAAGCGGAAGCCGAACAGACAGAGCAAGATACCACCGCTGAACAGCAGCAGATCGCCGCCGGGCTGCCCTATGAATTCCGCGCCGCACACAAGGTACCAGACCGCACCGGCTGCTAACAGCAATGAGGGGAGGAGGAGAAAGCGATAGCCCACGCGCTGGCCCGAGGTTCTCTCATAAAAATACGCGACACGCCATAGGAAAACGAGCAGCACCCCGATGACAGCCCACGAGTAACCGGCCAAGATATATTTGATTGCCTCCATGATGGACGAGCCTCCGCATTTAACGCCGTACAAAGGCCTGCACGAATGAATCCATCATCCGCCGAGGGCTGCCGCTCATGATCCCTTCCCGTCCTTCAAACGGAGCGCGGACCTCAACGCCCCGCGAGGTGATCTCAAACTGACGGATGCCTTTGTCATGATTGCTGCCCCGCATCTTGAGTACCAGGAGTGCCTTGCGAACGGCGCTCTCGATTTCAACGTAGCGGAGGAGGATGTAGGAGTCAACGAGAAAAGCAAGGCCGCTATCGGGCTCCTCGGCCTCGCCCAGCAGTGCCACACTTTCTCGTGTCAACACGGCCGTCAGCCCCTCACGTTTCAGCGCGTTCACGAACCCATAGATGATGCCTCGCAAGCGCACCGAATCCGTGCTAAGGCGCTCGAAGTGCGAAAGGCTGTCCACCAGGATGCGCCTGGCACCCATTTCCTGTACCAGTCTCTCGATCCGTCCACCGACCCGCTCCAGGTCAACCTTACTGACCTCCGGGCTGGTCATTATCACGCGCAGTTTCCCCTCCCGCTCCATCTGGTGGAAGTCCCACCCGAAACTGGCTGCATCACGGTAATATTGCTCCGGGAACTCCTCAAAAGTCAGGATCAGTCCCGGTTCGCCGCAGGCCGCGATGCCGTGGTAGATGAATTGCATTCCTAGCGTCGTCTTGCCTGTGCCTGGTGCTCCCTCGACCAGGTTGGCCGTCTGGGGTAAGAAGCCGCCCCATAGCATCTCATCCAGGCCAGGGATACCCGTCTTTACCCGCTCCATTGACTCCCTCCTTCGCGTTTGCCTCGACAAGGGTGTGGGGGTGCAAGAAGGGATATGAGCGACGCCCCTACGTCATACCCTTCCACCATCACTGCATCCCCCGGATGATATGATAGATTGCCTTGACCCGAAACTGTTGATCGTCGGAGGCCCGCACGAACTGCTCCAGCAACTCCCTGATCTGGCGGTTTGGGGCCAGCGAGTAGACAATCATGTCACCCAATTGATTTTCCTCCAGCACCCCGGCCCGTGCCAGTTCGGCCAGTTCGGTGCGGATGATCTCGAGGCTGCGGCCAGCGTAGCGGGCGATGTTGTCGGCTGTATCCGTCGTGTGAGGGTTATCGTGGAAGAAGCGGACCAGATCCCACTTGACGAAGGAATTGACCTTCGTCCGCAGGAACTCAAGCAATCGAGGGTCCATATCCGCCATGAGGCGACCCGTCAGGTCAAGTTCTATATCCTCCATCGTATCCTCCCGCAATGCTCACCGTCTCCTGCGCCGCTTCCGTCCGGGCGTGCGCGGCGGCCGGGTAGTGGCCAGCGGCCCCCGTTGCGCCTCCATATCCTGCCGCATGTGACAGTTTTTATACTTCTTGCCGCTGCCGCACCAACAAGGGTCATTGCGCCCCAACTTCCGGTCTGGCCGTAGTCCGGCCGGCCGGGCCCTCTGCCCCTCTGTCCGGGGACGTGACTTCGCTCGCGCTCCTGGTATGCGAGGGTGCATCGCCTGCAGGCGTCGCCGCCTCGGTTGCATGATCAGAGCCTGTGGCACCAGATAGGCGGATCGAGCCACCGTCTCTTGAATGCGGGCCAGCAAGGCTTCGTACATCTCGTGCGCTTCCTTGCGGTAGGCCACGAGCGGGTTCTGTTGTCCGAAGGCCCGCAGTCCAATGCCTTCGCGCAGGGCATCCAGGTCGGTGAGGTGTCGTACCCACAGGCTGTCCACGGCCCGCAGCATCAATTGCCGATCGCGGAAGAGGCGATAGGCGTCCACAAAGGCCGCCTCGATCTGCGCTTTCATCTCGTCCGAGAGCTGGCGTATGGGGCGCGTGGCCACATTCTCGTCAGGCTCCCTCCCCAGCCGTTCGACCACCCGCTGGTAAACCATGCGCCGCACCAGATCGGAACTCTGCGCCAGTGCCTCCAGCGTCACGTCCTCCCGTGCGGCCTGCCGGTACATCTGGTGCCCAATGGAACGGTTGATCTCATCATAAGCGCGCTCGGCCATCTCGAACAACTGCGCCTCGATCTCGGCAGGCGAGAGTTGTGCCCACTGGCGGTAGTTGAAATCACGCGGCAGTGGGAAGAAGGTGCGCAGTTCGCTGTAGAGCCCCCGCAGGTCCCAGTCGTCCGGGTCGAGGCCGGGGGTGTGGGCGGCCACCACATGGCTGATCTCATCCTGCACCATGCGGAGTACCTGCTCCCGCAAGTCGGGGGCGCTAAGCACCTGTCGCCGTTGGGCGTAGATGACCTCACGCTGCTTGTTAACCACGTCGTCGTACTCCAGCACGTGCTTGCGGATGTCGAAGTTGTACCCCTCCACTCGCATCTGCGCCGACTCGATAGTCTTATCGAGCCAGGAGTGCTGGATGGGCACGTCGTCTTCCACACCAAACCGCCCCATCAGCCCCTGCACCCGCTCACCGCCGAAGCGGCGCATCAACTCATCTTCAAGCGAGATGTAGAAACGGGAGGAACCGGGGTCGCCCTGGCGGCCGGCACGGCCCCGTAACTGGTTGTCAATGCGCCGCGCCTCGTGCCGCTCGGTGCCCAGGATGTGCAAACCGCCCAGAGATACCACGCGCTCGCGGTCGGCAGCACAATCGGCTACCGCCTTAGCCAGCACCTCAGCCCAACGTTCGGGATAAACCTTCGTCGCGTCCTGGCCCTGGCGCAGCAACTCCAGCGCGTGATTCCAGTGCGCCTGGCGAATCTGGGTCAGGTCGAAGCCTTCCCTGCGCAATCGCTCGCGGGCCACCCCCTCCGGATCGCCGCCCAGTTTGATGTCCACGCCTCGACCGGCCATGTTGGTCGCAATCGTCACCGCGCCGGAGTGACCGGCCTGGGCGATGATCACCGCCTCCTTCTCGTGGTACTTGGCGTTAAGCACCTGGTGGGGGATGCCCCGCCGCTTGAGCAGCCTCGAGAGCCGCTCCGAGGTCTCGATGGCGATGGTGCCCACCAGCACCGGCCGGCCTGCCTTGTGCAACGATTCGATCTCGTCCACCACGGCGCGGAACTTGGCCCCCTCGGTGGAGTAAATCACATCCGAAAGGTCAAGCCGCTTGAAGTAGCGCCGTCCGTTCCCATCGGGGGGCTCGTATGTGGTCACTGTCACGTCGGCACGTCCGTCCAGCACACCGGCGAAGGTGACCTCCTCAATCTCATCCACCCGCCGCTGGCGAGTGACCAGATCGCCGTAGGTGGCGCGGTACTCGACGTTGGTGGGGAGCACCACCACGTCCAGGTTGTAAATCTTCTGAAACTCCTCCTCCTCCGTCTTGGCTGTGCCGGTCATACCGGCCAGTTTCTCGTACATGCGGAAGTAGTTCTGAAAGGTGATGGTGGCGTAGGTCAGGCTCTCGCGCCGCACCTGCACTCCTTCTTTGGCCTCGATAGCCTGGTGCAACCCCTCGGAGAAGCGTCGCCCGTACATGAGGCGGCCGGTGAACTCGTCCACGATGATCACTTCGCCGTCCTTGACGATGTAATCCTTGTCGCGCTTGTAGACGACGTGAGCACGCAATGCATTGTCGAGGTAGGGCAGCATATGGGCGTGCTGGGGATCGTAGATGCTCTCCCCCGGCTTGATCTCCGGCAACATCTGTTCGACCCGCTCCACCCCCTGCTCTGTCAGCGTGACGATCTGCGTCCTTTCCTCCAACACGTAGTCGCCATCCGGCTCCTCCCGCTCTACGCTCGCGGGACTGCTGGGCCGCAATCGGCGCACAATGTCGGCAAAGCGGCGGTAGAGTTCTGAGGACTCTTCGGCCGGGCCGGAGATGATAAGCGGCGTGCGTGCCTCATCAATCAGGATGTTGTCCACCTCGTCAATGATGGCGTAGTGGAGTTCCCGCTGCACGCACTGGCTCAGGTCGTGTACCATGTTGTCGCGCAGGTAGTCGAAGCCGAACTCGTTGTTGGTGCCGTAGGTAATATCGGCCAGGTAAGCCTGGTAGCGGGGGACAGGCCGGAGGTTCAGGAAGCGGTCGTCCGCCGAGGGGTAGTCGGGGTCGAAGAGAAATGAGCCCCGGTTGGGATCCGCCGCCGCTGATTGAATCACTCCCACCGATACACCCAGGGCGTGGTAGATCGGCCCCATCCACTGCACGCCCACTTTGGAGAGGTAGTCGTTAGGCGTGACCAGGTGCACGCCTTTCCCCTCCAGCGCGTTGAGGTAGAGCGGCAGTGTGGCGACGAGCGTCTTCCCCTCGCCGGTCTTCATCTCGGCGATCTTCCCCTGATGGAGGACGATGCCACCGATGAGTTGCACATCATAGTGGCGCAGGCCGATGGTGCGCTTGGCCGCCTCGCGCACGGCGGCGAAGGCCTCGACTAGAACGTCGTCGAGCGTTTCGCCGTGCGCCAGGCGCTGGCGGAACTCGTCGGTCTTGGCCCGCAGTTGAGCATCGCTCAGTGCTTCGAACGCCGGCTCAAGCGCGTTGATGCGCTCGACCACTTTCTGGAGACGGGCGATCTCACGCTGATCGGAATCGCCGACGACTTTGCTGAATAACCCTCGCAACATCAACCCTTCTACCCTTCCACGAGATTACCTGGTTTTCGGTGCAAAACTCGATGGAGGCCCCGATTTATCGGGGGTTTCCCGGCTGAAGCCGGGCCTCCGACTCCGCTTCTCGCAGCGGATACCATCTATACATTATACCCGCAGGTGGCGCAAATGCAAACTATACGTTTCCCTCACTTGACCGGTTTTCCGTTTCGGTGTAGGATACCTTAGATTCGCGAAGGGCGTTCGTAGGACGCGCTTCCAAGTTGGGACCGTTGCTTCATTGCCTTTAGCCTGACGTCGGAGTG
>QMOC01000122.1 GCA_003648085.1 Chloroflexota bacterium | reverse complement strand
TGCCTCAGGTCAGCGTAGATGAAATAAAACGGGATCTACTGGCTTATCTTCTACGTGTGGAGGCCGGTGAGACACTGGTCATCGTGAAAGCCGGTAAACCAATGGCAGAACTCAGACCCGTTACTTCGACTTCTAAGCCAATGCGACCTTTTGGATTATGCACGGGAGAGTTTGTCGTACCAGATGGCTTTGACGATCCACTACCAGAGAATATCATTCAAGAGTTCGAGGGACGATGAGGCTCCTCCTGGATACCCATATTTTCCTCTGGTTCATCAGCGGAGATAAACGCTTGCCGGAGGATATGCGGGATGCCATCCGTGATCTCGATAACGAAGTCTATTTGAGCGTTGTGTCACTGTGGGAAGCAATCGTTAAATACCAACTTGGCAGGCTTTCTCTGCCTCAGCCTCCAGGTATCTACCTACCGATACAACGTCAAAGGCACCGAATAGCCAGTTTGTCCCTCGATGAAGCCAGTGTGTCTCAACTGACTAATCTTCCACCAATCCACCGTGACCCATTCGACCGCATGCTGATCTGTCAGGCGCTGGAACACGGTTTGACTGTCGTAACAGTGGACGTTGCTATCCGTGCCTACCCTGTCCCCATTCTTGATCGCGCCTAAGGTGCGCTTGCGGTCACCCCGAAGCGGTTGCCCGGCCTGCGATGCGCTCCACAACGTGCTGGGCACGCGCTAGGGGGTTGGATCGCGAGCGGCGCGAAACCACGCGCAAGACGCGAGACATTCGTACCTTTCGTGGCCTTTCGTAGGTTCGCGTTCCAAAGCCTTTGCCCTGGCCTGCGATGCGCTCCACAACGTGCTGGGCACGCGCTGAGATATGTTGACTGGGAGCGTGAGCCGTGCTATACTGACGGCTGTGTGAGGTGAGGCTTGACCAGAGAATCTGAGTCCCTGAGTTTAGACAGGGGCTCGGCGGCTGCCGAGCCCCTTTGCCCGTAAGGAGGTCACAATGTCCGGTTTCTCAAATAGCAATCGAGGGCTGAGCAGTAAACGGTTGTACGTCGCTATCGCTGCCTGGCTCGTTCTCGTCCTCATCGGAGGCTTCTGCACCTGGTACGGTTGGTTTGGCCCCGGCAATGAAAATCGTCAGCAAGCGGCGGAGGCCACGCCTACCATCGAGACCCCGACGCCCACTGTGGAAGCAGCCGCAGTTCAGCCCACTCTTACGCCGACGGCTGCCGCTGCGCACCCCACCGCCCCGCCAAAGGAGGGGGAGGGGGAGGAAGAAGAGGTCTTCGGCTATGGCATTGCCGTCCACGGCATCGTGGGTGATGCGGATTACACAATGGGGCAGGTGGAAAGCCTCGGTCTGGGGTGGGTCAAACAGCAACTACGCTGGGCTCACTTCGAGAGCGGCCCGGGGCAGATGGACTGGAGCGGCTTCGATTGGGTAGTGGAGGCGGCCAACAAGCGAGGTATCAAGGTCATGTTCAGCGTGGTGGATGCTCCCCAATGGGCACGCCCCTCCTATTCCGACGAAAACCCGGAAGGGGCACCCCCGGATGACCTGAGCCTCTTCACCGACTTTCTGGGCCGCCTGGTGGACCGTTACCGGGGCCGCATCCACGCCATCGAGATATGGAATGAGCAGAATCTTGACCGCGAATGGGACACCGCCGAGGGGGTCAACGCTGAGCGATATGTCGAGATGCTGCGGCTGGCCTATCAGACCATCAAGAGCCGTGACCCCAACATCATTGTCATCAGCGGCGCGCTTTCACCAGTGGGGGCCACGGCCACCGATCCCAATAACCCATCCCGCATCATCTATGTGGACGATTTCGATTACTTCGATCAAATGATCGCGGCTGGCTTCCTGAACTATTGCGACTGCGTCGGTGCGCATCACAATGGGATCAATATGCCGCCCAACGTGGCATGGGATGAGGGGTACAACGACCCGACGGCACAGTTCCGTGGCCCCTTCGACAATCCTGACCATAGTTGGTCTTTCAAATCCACCTTATGGGGTTACCACGACCGCATCGTGGCGGCCGGAAGCGACAAGCCCCTCTGCGTCACAGAGTTCGGCTGGGCCTCGGCCGAGGGATTAGGCGGCTACCCGCCAGGCTTTGAGTTCGCGTTGGACAACACGCTGGAGGAGCAGGCGCAGTGGGACGTGGAGGCGTTTCAGTTGATGCGCCAGTGGGGTTTCGTGCGGCTGGCCTTCCTCTGGAACCTGGATTTTGCCAACAAGTGCGGCCGCGACCCCACCGATCCCAACGCCCCCTACAGCCTCCTGGACTTCGATGGCGTCGCCCGCCCGGCCTATGGCGCCGTCGGCGCGATGGAGAAACCCTGAAGCAATGAGCAATGAACAATGAACAATTTCGTCGGCGGCGCCAGGTTGTTAGGCTGGCACTTCTAGGCTCCGCGCTTTTGGCTTTTGTTTTTTTGCTTTCAGCCCAAGGATTTGGGGTTTGGGATTTGGAATTTGGGGTTTCCCCGACGCCCACCTCGTGGCCCCGCGCACGGATGCAATCCCCCGAATACGGTATGCAGGCTTTCCTATGGTGGCACGAGGAGGCGGCCAGGCGCGACCTGCGGCTGATCCATGACGCTGGTTTCGGGTGGGTCAAGCAGCATGTGGCCTGGCGGGACGTCGAGGGAATCGCCAAAGGCCACTACGACTGGTACTTCACCGACCGCATCGTCGCCGACGCGGAGCAACTCGGCCTGGACGTGCTCTTTCGCCTCGACCGTGAGCCGGTGTGGGCCCTGCCGCCCGAGGGGACGCGCTCCGACAACGGCCCGCCGGAGAACCCACAGGACTTCGGCGACTTTTGTCACGCCCTGGCCGATCGGTACCGGGGGCGCGTGCGAGCCTATCAGGTCTGGAATGAGCCCAACCTGGCCCGCGAGTGGGGGGGGCGCGTGCCCGACCCGGCCGAGTACGTCGAACTGCTGCGTGCCTGCTACATCGGCATCAAGGCCGCCGACCCTGACGCGCTGGTCATCTCGGCTGGGCTGGCACCCACCGGCACCGGCCCGCCCGAGGCCATGCCCGATATGGACTACCTTGTCGGGATGTACGAGACTGGGGCAGCGCACTACTTCGACGTGTTGGGCGTCAACGCCCCCGGATTCAAAGCCCCGCCCGAAGTTCCCCCCGATGAGGCGGCCACTACGCCTGAGTACGGCGGACAGCGTTTCTTTTGCTTCCGCCACGTCGAGGACGCACGCGAGGTTATGCTGCGCTACGGAGACGGTGACAAGCAGGTAGCGGTGTTGGAGATGGGTTGGACCACCGATCCTGTGCATCCTGCCTACGCCTGGTTCGCCGTCACGCCTGAGCAGCAGGCCGATTATCTGGTGCGGGCCTTCCGCTATGCTAAGGAGCACTGGTCTCCCTGGATCGGCCTGATGACGGTGATCTCCATCGCCGACCCCCGCTGGACTGAGGAGGACGAGCAGTACTGGTGGGCCATCACCGAGCCGGGTTGGCCCGAGACCCGCGTGCGCCCAGCCTACGAGGCCCTGCGCGATATGGAGAAGTGAGCGTCCAATCTCAAATCTCGAATCTCGAACCATGGTGGTGATTGACGGCTCTTATGGCGAAGGAGGGGGCCAGGTGCTGCGCTCGGCGCTGGCACTGGCGGCTCTCACCGGCCAACCCACGCGCATCGAGCACATCCGCGCCGGCCGCAGGAAGCCGGGCCTCCAGCCCCAGCACCTCACCGGTGTGCGAGCGGCCGCTCGCACACCGGTGAGGTGCTGGGGCTGGAGGCCCGGCTTCCTGCGGCCGGCGCGGATGTGCTCGATGCGCGTGGGTTGGCCGGTGAGAGCCGCCAGTGCCAGCGCCGAGCGCAGCACCTGGCCCCCTCCTTCGCCATAAGAGCCGTCAATCACCACCATGGTTCGAGATTCGAGATTTGAGATTGGACGCTCACTTCTCCATATCGCGCAGGGCCTCGTAGGCTGGGCGCACGCGGGTCTCGGGCCAACCCGGCTCGGTGATGGCCCACCAGTACTGCTCGTCCTCCTCAGTCCAGCGGGGGTCGGCGATGGAGATCACCGTCATCAGGCCGATCCAGGGAGACCAGTGCTCCTTAGCATAGCGGAAGGCCCGCACCAGATAATCGGCCTGCTGCTCAGGCGTGACGGCGAACCAGGCGTAGGCAGGATGCACAGGATCGGTGGTCCAACCCATCTCCAACACCGCTACCTGCTTGTCACCGTCTCCGTAGCGCAGCATAACCTCGCGTGCGTCCTCGACGTGGCGGAAGCAAAAGAAACGCTGTCCGCCGTACTCAGGCGTAGTGGCCGCCTCATCGGGGGGAACTTCGGGCGGGGCTTTGAATCCGGGGGCGTTGACGCCCAACACGTCGAAGTAGTGCGCTGCCCCAGTCTCGTACATCCCGACAAGGTAGTCCATATCGGGCATGGCCTCGGGCGGGCCGGTGCCGGTGGGTGCCAGCCCAGCCGAGATGACCAGCGCGTCAGGGTCGGCGGCCTTGATGCCGATGTAGCAGGCACGCAGCAGTTCGACGTACTCGGCCGGGTCGGGCACGCGCCCCCCCCACTCGCGGGCCAGGTTGGGCTCATTCCAGACCTGATAGGCTCGCACGCGCCCCCGGTACCGATCGGCCAGGGCGTGACAAAAGTCGCCGAAGTCCTGTGGGTTCTCCGGCGGGCCGTTGTCGGAGCGCGTCCCCTCGGGCGGCAGGGCCCACACCGGCTCACGGTCGAGGCGAAAGAGCACGTCCAGGCCGAGTTGCTCCGCGTCGGCGACGATGCGGTCGGTGAAGTACCAGTCGTAGTGGCCTTTGGCGATTCCCTCGACGTCCCGCCAGGCCACATGCTGCTTGACCCACCCGAAACCAGCGTCATGGATCAGCCGCAGGTCGCGCCTGGCCGCCTCCTCGTGCCACCATAGGAAAGCCTGCATACCGTATTCGGGGGATTGCATCCGTGCGCGGGGCCACGAGGTGGGCGTCGGGGAAACCCCAAATTCCAAATCCCAAACCCCAAATCCTTGGGCTGAAAGCAAAAAAACAAAAGCCAAAAGCGCGGAGCCTAGAAGTGCCAGCCTAACAACCTGGCGCCGCCGACGAAATTGTTCATTGTTCATTGCTCATTGCTTCAGGGTTTCTCCATCGCGCCGACGGCGCCATAGGCCGGGCGGGCGACGCCATCGAAGTCCAGGAGGCTGTAGGGGGCGTTGGGATCGGTGGGGTCGCGGCCGCACTTGTTGGCAAAATCCAGGTTCCAGAGGAAGGCCAGCCGCACGAAACCCCACTGGCGCATCAACTGAAACGCCTCCACGTCCCACTGCGCCTGCTCCTCCAGCGTGTTGTCCAACGCGAACTCAAAGCCTGGCGGGTAGCCGCCTAATCCCTCGGCCGAGGCCCAGCCGAACTCTGTGACGCAGAGGGGCTTGTCGCTTCCGGCCGCCACGATGCGGTCGTGGTAACCCCATAAGGTGGATTTGAAAGACCAACTATGGTCAGGATTGTCGAAGGGGCCACGGAACTGTGCCGTCGGGTCGTTGTACCCCTCATCCCATGCCACGTTGGGCGGCATATTGATCCCATTGTGATGCGCACCGACGCAGTCGCAATAGTTCAGGAAGCCAGCCGCGATCATTTGATCGAAGTAATCGAAATCGTCCACATAGATGATGCGGGATGGGTTATTGGGATCGGTGGCCGTGGCCCCCACTGGTGAAAGCGCGCCGCTGATGACAATGATGTTGGGGTCACGGCTCTTGATGGTCTGATAGGCCAGCCGCAGCATCTCGACATATCGCTCAGCGTTGACCCCCTCGGCGGTGTCCCATTCGCGGTCAAGATTCTGCTCATTCCATATCTCGATGGCGTGGATGCGGCCCCGGTAACGGTCCACCAGGCGGCCCAGAAAGTCGGTGAAGAGGCTCAGGTCATCCGGGGGTGCCCCTTCCGGGTTTTCGTCGGAATAGGAGGGGCGTGCCCATTGGGGAGCATCCACCACGCTGAACATGACCTTGATACCTCGCTTGTTGGCCGCCTCCACTACCCAATCGAAGCCGCTCCAGTCCATCTGCCCCGGGCCGCTCTCGAAGTGAGCCCAGCGTAGTTGCTGTTTGACCCACCCCAGACCGAGGCTTTCCACCTGCCCCATTGTGTAATCCGCATCACCCACGATGCCGTGGACGGCAATGCCATAGCCGAAGACCTCTTCTTCCTCCCCCTCCCCCTCCTTTGGCGGGGCGGTGGGGTGCGCAGCGGCAGCCGTCGGCGTAAGAGTGGGCTGAACTGCGGCTGCTTCCACAGTGGGCGTCGGGGTCTCGATGGTAGGCGTGGCCTCCGCCGCTTGCTGACGATTTTCATTGCCGGGGCCAAACCAACCGTACCAGGTGCAGAAGCCTCCGATGAGGACGAGAACGAGCCAGGCAGCGATAGCGACGTACAACCGTTTACTGCTCAGCCCTCGATTGCTATTTGAGAAACCGGACATTGTGACCTCCTTACGGGCAAAGGGGCTCGGCAGCCGCCGAGCCCCTGTCTAAACTCAGGGACTCAGATTCTCTGGTCAAGCCTCACCTCACACAGCCGTCAGTATAGCACGGCTCACGCTCCCAGTCAACATATCTCAGCGCGTGCCCAGCACGTTGTGGAGCGCATCGCAGGCCAGGGCAAAGGCTTTGGAACGCGAACCTACGAAAGGCCACGAAAGGTACGAATGTCTCGCGTCTTGCGCGTGGTTTCGCGCCGCTCGCGATCCAACCCCCTAGCGCGTGCCCAGCACGTTGTGGAGCGCATCGCAGGCCGGGCAACCGCTTCGGGGTGACCGCAAGCGCACCTTAGGCGCGATCAAGAATGGGGACAGGGTAGGCACGGATAGCAACGTCCACTGTTACGACAGTCAAACCGTGTTCCAGCGCCTGACAGATCAGCATGCGGTCGAATGGGTCACGGTGGATTGGTGGAAGATTAGTCAGTTGAGACACACTGGCTTCATCGAGGGACAAACTGGCTATTCGGTGCCTTTGACGTTGTATCGGTAGGTAGATACCTGGAGGCTGAGGCAGAGAAAGCCTGCCAAGTTGGTATTTAACGATTGCTTCCCACAGTGACACAACGCTCAAATAGACTTCGTTATCGAGATCACGGATGGCATCCCGCATATCCTCCGGCAAGCGTTTATCTCCGCTGATGAACCAGAGGAAAATATGGGTATCCAGGAGGAGCCTCATCGTCCCTCGAACTCTTGAATGATATTCTCTGGTAGTGGATCGTCAAAGCCATCTGGTACGACAAACTCTCCCGTGCATAATCCAAAAGGTCGCATTGGCTTAGAAGTCGAAGTAACGGGTCTGAGTTCTGCCATTGGTTTACCGGCTTTCACGATGACCAGTGTCTCACCGGCCTCCACACGTAGAAGATAAGCCAGTAGATCCCGTTTTATTTCATCTACGCTGACCTGAGGCA
>QMOC01000121.1 GCA_003648085.1 Chloroflexota bacterium | reverse complement strand
TTCATCCTGGGGACATTCTGAGCCGATGGACATCCCTACATTTTTTGCTATACCGAGAAGCGGCCGAAAGAGAAACACAACTCACGAGAAAGCCCCCGCCTGGGGGCGAGGGCTTCCCGGTGGTGGGCAAGAATCTTGAATAGATGCTGATACTGACGCCAATGGGGAACAGTCTGTATGTTGGCCGGCGGTTCTCCATTGGCGTTTTGGCTTTACAGGACTCGACGCGGCGGGGAAGTAAAGGGTTTTCACTGTACGAGGTATGCCATCGCCTCGTCCTGCTCACCGTCCATCACCAGTTCCAGGTAACGCCCTCCTGTGAATGCCGGAACGTCTATCACCTTGATGAAGGGAGCATACTGCGCATCGGCCGGGAGTAGTTCGCCCAGCACGTTAGTCGCCCCATCGAAGAAAGCGCGGTTGAAGACGGTGTCGGGCGCGTTCAAGTACAATGGCAGGGGATAGATGCGCGATTCCACCAGGTCTTGGAAGAAGTGGGTGCCGTAGGAGACCTCCAGCATGTCGTCGGTGGGAGACTGGGCAATCTCGATCAGAGCACGGGTGTTGTAGATGTCGGCATAGGTGACCTTTAACCCCAGTTCAACGTTCGAGGTTCCCCAACGCCCCGGCCCCATTAAAATGAAATTTTCACCCTCCAGTCGTTTATTGAGCCGACCGATCACCCGTGCCAGTTCGAGCCGGGTAGTGTAATCGGGTAGGCGGCTGTATTGCGCCGGGTCCACGTAGACGATGTAACGAATGCGGCTGACCCGACCGTGGGGTACCAGTCGCCGCGTCAGGAAGACGATCTCCTCTGGCGGCACATCGTTGGGGACGCGCGCGTTCTCCCCCCACTCCTGGCTGCTCAGAGGGCGGCATTGAAGCAGGTGCAGGATAAAATGAGGAGGACGCTCCCCGGTGATCTCCACTGTGAACTCGACATCTACCGGACGACCGTAGTGCCGCTCCAACTTCTTCAAGACGCTCCGCATCAGGGTCACGAACTCCTGATTCTTAAGCAGGCTATCGAAGGTCAGCACTAAAGAGGCCCGTCCCAGGACCCCTGGGGCATAGATGGGCTGTAAGTAGTCCCCTTTGTCCTGTGAGGCCAGGAATTGAATGTTGGGATAATCCGCTTGCAGCACGTCGGCCACGGGCAGCGTCTTGAAGGCATTGGCCGGCAGATCAATCAGATCCACGAAATGCTGAGAGTACTTGCGTATCTCCGAGGCTCCTGCCTCAGGCCTCAACTGCGGATGGCTGAGCGCGACCATACGTGGATAATCGTTGCCCACCCGCTCCACGGCGCGGGTGCCCAGCCCCCACACCAGTCGCAGCAGTCCATCCTGCGGGCGAATCTTGCGGCTCCAGCGGAACGGATTGTGGCTGAACCCCACACCGGCCAGGGTGGGGAAGAAAAAGTCGTGGTAACGCTGGCCCTGTACCTTCTGGATCAATATCCCCATCCGCTCATCGTAGTCTACGAGCCCCACCTGCTGACGGTACAGCAGCGCATCCGGGCTTAGAACGCTGGCGTACACCAGACCGATGGCTTCAGTCAACGCTGCTAGGTTCTCCTCCGGAGTGGACTGATTGGGGCAGAAGAAACTATCGTACTTGCCGGCGAAGGAATACCCGAAATTGTCCTCCAGAAGGCTGGATGAGCGCACGATGAGAGGCGCGCTCCCCACCTCGATCAGCAACTTGCGCAATCCTGCCATCACCCTCGTTGGAAATCGCCCTCTGGCATAGATCTCCCGAATGCGAGGGTAATCGGCTTCGATCTCCTCCTGGGTTTTGTACTTCTGGTTGATGAACTCCTCCAGCCCGTTGATGGCATGAAAATCGTAGAAGACATCGGCGCCGATGAAGTAGGAGGTGGGGATCACAACACACCTGCGCAGGTCCATCTCATCGGACGGATCCTCCCGCTGGAGAATCTTCCAGGCCAACATCATCCCCGCCGCCTTGCCACCGATCTTGCCCTCGCCGATACGACGCTGACCGATTACCTCGAAGTCCTCCGGGGTCAGGAACTCCTTGGCCAGCCTGACAAAAGCCATCTGATCGCTAATCATGCTCTTGATCAGTACGACGGTGATCTCTTCCAGATGGTGCCCTACCTGCTTCTGCTGCTCAGGAGGGAGGGCGGCGTATTCTTTTGCCTGGGCCAGCAGGATGTGCCAGGGCGCCAGTTCTGGGTTGAAGGGAAGAGTTACCTCCTGGTCGGGCGCTCGCTCGGCCAGAACAGTACGCACGATCTCTTCGAAGAGCGCATGCGGCAGATTGTAAGCAAAGTAGAAATCGGTCAGATGATCCCGAATCTGGGCCAGCCGCTCCTGCCACACCTCTGATGTCTCCTGGGCAAAAGGGTCCGAAAGCCCCTCCCGCCGCTGGGAGAGAATGGCCTTCTCTCTCACCTCCTGCTCAAATTGCTCTCGGCTGATGACGCCCCGAGTAAACAGTTCCTGGCGCATGCACTCCCGGATGCGACGGCTCAGGATCGGATACTGGGAAATCTGTAGGTAGAGTTCTATCACTTTGGGAATGTGTTCTGGACGATTCATCGTCACCTGCTCCTCTAGGTAGTTTGCGGTGCAAAATTCGACGGAGGCCCCGATTTATCGGGGTTTTCCCGGCCGAAGCCGAGCCTTCAATCCCCTTTTTACATCACCATTGCTTACCCCAGGTGTGGGTGGAGCAATAAAGTCCCAGGTGTCTGCCCCGTCCGGCAGCCGCCCATAGGAGATGTCCTCCAGTTGCGGGCCGAAGACGAGCCGGTCCAAAGGCACCAAGCCGTGCGCGTCGTCGGCAAAGAGACCGATCTCCTCCCCATCCCGGTTCAGTTTGAAGTCGGCGTGTAGCGGCCCCTGTCCCGTATCCCTGTCGCACCAGACCAGCAGATAGCCGTTTGGTGGGATGGTCGTGCCGGCCGGGAACTGCCACTTCGTCGGTTCGCTCAGATCGTCGGTGAGGTACATCCCCTCCAGCGTCACTGTGACCGCGTCGGCGTTGTACAGTTCCAGCCAGTCGTCGTACTCACCCGCCTCGTCCTGGTTGACGCTTTCGTTGTCGGCCAGAAACTCGTTGATGAGCACGGTCGGGGGCGCGTAGCCGACCAGGTAGCGGTGGGTGACCGTGGGGGCGGCGGTAGGGTGAAGCGTTCGCTGCCCCACGCCGTCCACCGCTTCCAGATAGTAGTCCACCAACGTGCCCTCGGGCTGCGGAGGTAGGACAAGTTGCCAACTTGTCCCACTGCCCTCGACCATTGACCCGGGCTGGAAGCCGTTGCCCACATCGTACCACAAAGTGGCGGAGACGACGGGACTTCCTGCGGTGATGACGGCGGTCACGGTCACGCTCTCGCCTGCGTCGGGCCAGGTGGGCGTGCGCGCCACCTCTAGGAACTGCGGTTGCTCCAGCAGGTTAGGCCCGCCGGGCGTGGGGGTGGTCATCGCGTGCCACCCGCCGTCCCCGTCGGGGAATCTGCCCCAGGAGACGTCCGGCGTCTGGGGGGGGAAGTAGACGGCGTCAATGGGCGCGTAGTAGCCGGCCTGGCTGTCGAACAGGCCCACGTACTCACCCGCGCCGGAGAGTTTGAAGTTGAGGTGACCACCCTCCCAGTCCCTGTCGGCCCACAAGACCAGATAGCCTCCGGCCGGGATGACGGTGCCGGCAGGGATGTGGAACTGGGTGGCGCTGCCGATGTTATCGGTGAGATGCATCCCGCCCAGGTCAATATCCTCGGTCCCGGCGTTGTAGAGTTCGATCCAGTCGTCGTAGTCGCCGTCTTCGTCCTCCAGCGTGTGGGTGTTGAGCGCCATCAGTTCGTTGATGTAGAGCGGCGGGCGCTGCCAACCGACGATGTAGCGGTAGTTCTCCTGCGGCCAGTCGGGACGGCCTACGGTCGCCATCCCCACCTCGTCCTCCGCCTCGATGTAGTACTCCACCCAGGTGCCCTCGGGCTGAGCGGGTAGGACGAGTTGCCAATTTGTTCCACTTCCGTTGGCCTGGTGCATCGGCGCGGGCTGATAGTCCGGCGGCTGGGCCCCAGGCGCGAAGGTGCGGTACCACAGCGTGACGGTGAGAGCCCCCTCGTCGGTGATGACTGCCGTGATGGTGACGACGTCATCGGCGGTGGGCCAGGCCGGGGTGTGAATCGTGCCACTGATGATGGGCGGGCGGCCCTGGTTGGGCCAGCCGGGGGTGGGAGCGATGAAGGACTGCCAGGTGTCGCTGCCGTCGGGCATGCGTCCGTAGGAGACGTCGGTCGCCTGAGTGGTGTAGGTCAGCACGGAGATGACGCTGTTACCGAAGATGTCCCGGTCGAAGAGGCCGATTTGACCGCCGGTCGCGTCCAGCGCAAAGTTGGCGTGCAGCGGTCCCTCATTCTCCTCGCCGTCGGCCCAGAAGAGGAGCGTGCCGCCCGGCGGGATGAGCGTGTCATCGGGGATGCGCCACCTGGTCGGTTCGCCCAGGTTATCGGTCAGGTACATCCCGCCCAGGTCCCATGTCAGTGTGGAACTGGTGTTGTAAATCTCGATCCAGTCGTCGTAGTCGCCGGCCTCGTCGCCGATGGTGCCGGAGTTATCGGCCATAAACTCGTTGATGACGAGGGGCACTTCCAGGTCAGGGCAGAAGGTGACCATCTCCGTCTCAAGGAACTCGATGCGGTTGGTGATGTAGGTCTTGAGTTCGTCCGGGCCGTCGGAGAACTGGAAGCCTTCCGGCCGCCAACGGTTGGGGTCGGCCTCGGCCCAGGGGCGGATGTAGGCGAAGGCGGCGTCAACGCGGGGGAACATCTCGGCCGGGCTGAACTCGTCGGCCATCAACTCCTTGAGGCGGCGGCAATAGAAGAAGCGGAATTCGGGCATATCCATCATACGGTCAATCAGGTGGTTCCATTTGCCGTCAACCTTCTTGCTCTCCCAGGTGCCGCTGTCAATGGGGTTATCCCAACTGAGTTCCTCGTCGAGCAGCCCGCCCCAGCCCGGCCCCCACATATTGTGGCCGAGGGAGAGGTCCACGTCCCAGGGTAGGATGATCCAGCGGTCGGTGCTGAAGTCGTGGTAGATGTAGTAATTCTTCTCCAGCATCTCGAAATTGCCGATGAGGATGTTGACCGCGTACCAGTCCAGCCACTCATTGACGTCCAGCACCTCGGCGATGGCCTCCGGGAACTGCTCATCGGGCGTGTAGTTGATCAGTTCGATGAAGGCAACCAGGTCCTCGTGGCCGCTCTGCCGATTGGTCTTTTTGGGATAGTGCTGATCATACCACCAGTCGTTCTCCTCCAGGCCCAGGTTGCCGTAGTGGGGCTTGTACAGGTTGCCGTGCATCTCGATGCCCAGCCGGTGGAGGAAGCGTTTGTCAATCTGCTCGACCTGGGAGAAGAGGCCGTAGTACTCGTCGTTGATGTACAGGCGGGCGTAGTCTGCGCGGGGGGTGGGCACACCGACACGGGCAAACAGGTCGTAACCGACGTAACTGCGCAGCAGCGTCTGGTCAGGATAGTCGGCGTTGAGGTTGAGTTCCTCTTGGCCCTGGAAGAGGTCGGAGCCGGGGAAGAAGACTTTCCAGTTCTTTTTGGGCATCAGGCGGGAGACGTCGCCCCGATAGCGAATATCCACATCCCAACTGCGCTCGTAGACGAAGGTGGCGGGGATGGTCTCCTTCCCATAAGGATCCTCGTCCAGCCGGGCCAAGTCGTCGGGGTCGGCGTAGAGGCGATAGAGGGGTGGGGCGGACGGGTGGTTATTCGCGACGAGGGGCAGGTAGGCATGGTAGTGCTGGGCTGACGTGCGCAGGGCGGACGAGGCACTGACGGCGCTGGCGGCATTGACTGCCGTCGTGACCGCCAGTAGCAGGCTCACGGTCGTGAGTGCTGCCAGCCTCTTGTCCATCGGACGTCCTCTCTACGCTTTGCGCCTTAAGCATGTGGTCTATTATGCTATATGTCACAATTCTGCGCTGGTGGGCGAGTGGGTGAGGATTTGCAGCGGCCCGATGCTCACAGGCATACCATATCACGTTGGTTGACTTTTGTCAACAGCGCAAAGGTGTTTTCAGATAGCCCACAGTGGAAGTTGACGGGGCGGGCGGCGGCCGTCGAGCAGGATGAAGGGAGCAACCCGCCCGGCGGCGATCCCCAGTTTGCGCAGGTCGCTTAGATCGCGCAGGGTGCCCTGGCGGCGGGCACGCAGCAGTTTTTCGACCCCCTTGGGGCCAATGCCCGGCACGCGCAGCAGGACGCGCCGGTCGGCGGTGTTCACCTCGACGGGGGCGTGGGCCAGGTGCCGACGTGCCCAGGCTAACTTGGGGTCCACATCGAGCGGCAGATTGCCGTCGGCATCGAAGGGGAGTTCTTCGACGGTGAAGCCATAGTCGCGCAAGAGGAAGGAGGACTGGTAGAGCCGGTGTTCCCGCAGGGGAGGTGTGGGGGGATGATCCTCCAGCGGTGTATCGGGCACCGGCGTGAAACCGCTAAAGTAGGCTCGCGCCAGGCCGAATTGCCGGTGCAGAAACTCGGTCGTGGTCAGGATCTCGACGTCGCTCTCGTTGGCCGCGCCGACGACGAACTGGGTGGTGGAACTAGGCCAGCGCCCTGGTATCTCCCGCCGGATCTCCTCGATCCAGCGCAGCCGCTGCAACAATTCCTCGGTGAAGACTTTGTGCGGGGCCAGGAGGGCCAGCCGCTCGGTGTTGGGTGCTTCTAAGTTGATCGAGACACGGTCGGCCAGGTGCATTGCCGCCAGAACTTGCTCCCGCTCCGCGCCGGGCATAATTTTGAGGTGGATGTAGCCCTGGAAGCCATAGCGGCGGCGCAGGAGTTCTGCCGTGGCGATGAGACGATCCTGGGTGTGAGGGCCGCTGCCGGCGACGCCAGAACTGAGGAAGATGCCTTCGGCTAGGCCCTTCTGGTGCAGTTGCACGAAGAGGAGGGCCAGTTCATCGGGGGAGAAACTGACGCGACGGAAATCGCGCCCCTGTCGGAAGGCGCAGTAGCGGCAATCCCGCTCGCAGGCGGAGGTGAGGAGCGTCTTGAGCAGCGCGATGCGCCTCCCACCGGGCATCACCGCGCTGTGGATGCAGCCGGCAAGGTCGGCGCCGCGCCGCTGAGCCGGCGGTCGGCGTGATCCCACTACCTCCTCGGCCGGTTCGAAGCAGGTCGGCGGACCCAATAGTTTGAGTTTCTCCAGTGCATCCACAGGTGGCCTCCATCTGTTATTATACGAACAAGCGTTCTAAATGTCAAGTGGTCGCTCGCAGCGCGGCGCGCACTCGGCCCTCTGCATCTGCCAGCCGGGGGCAACTCCCTGCGCACGGCTGGTGCCACTTTTGCATCCTCGTCATTGATCAGTTCCACGATTTTCGACGACGGAAGGGTGTCAGTTGTCCTCTTGCTTCCTGGGCCTTCGTGTGTTACAATCCCTTACATCATGTCCATCCGCC
>QMOC01000120.1 GCA_003648085.1 Chloroflexota bacterium | reverse complement strand
GGAACGGCTGAAGGGCGTGCGGGTGGAGTATTGACGAAGCCGAAAATTACTCCGAGTCTGGCTAAAATTCGTGGGGAGAAAAGGCCGGAGGCCCCGCTTCAGCGGGGATTTTCCGGCTGAAGCCGGACGTCCGCTGATCAATTACTCCCCGCTCCCGACGATGCGCTCATAGAGCGCATTCAACTCTTCCTCGGAGTAGAAGTAAATCACGATGCGTCCTCCCTCGCCGCTGCGCGTGAGGCTCACTTTCGTGCCCAGCGCCTCGCGGAAGCGGGACTCCAGCGCCCGCGTCTCCGGCGAGGGCGCATGGGCAGGCCGCTGCTCCTCCCGCAGGCCGAGCAAGCGCCGCACCAACTCCTCCGTCTGCCGCACGTTCAGCCCCCGTCTCAGGACCGCCTTGAGCGCGGCTTCCTGCGCCTCGGCCCGCTCCAGACCCAAAAGCGCACGGGCGTGCCCCTCACTGATTTTTCCCGCCAGCAGCGCCTCTTGCACAGGACGCGCCGCTTTCAGCAGCCGTAGCGTGTTGGAGACCGCTACCCGGCTCTTGCCCACCCGCCGTGCCACCTGCTCCTGCGTCAGCCCGAACTCCTCGGTCAACTGGCGGTAGGCCATCGCTTCCTCCAGCGGGTTCAGGTCGGCCCGCTGGAGATTCTCCACCAGCGCCAGTTCCAACATCTCGCTGGGGGCCACATCCTTCACTATGACAGGAACCGTGGGTAATCCGGCCAGCCGCGCCGCACGCCAGCGCCGCTCGCCGGCGATCAGTTGATACCCATCAGGTGCTCTGGTGACGACGAGCGGCTGGATGATCCCGTGTTCCTCGATGGAAGCGGCCAGTTCCACCAGATCCTGATCACGGATCGGCGCACGGGGTTGATGGGGGTTGGGCGTGATAGAAGCGAGAGGCACTTCAACCACACCCTGTGCCGCTGCCTCTTCCTCGGCGAGAGGAATCAGCGCCTCCAGGCCCTTGCCCAGTCCCCTCTTGCGTGGTGACATCTCTCACCTCAACGGTGGAGGTGCGGTAACCGCACCCTTAACGGTAACGTCCATCACCTGCCAGCAACTCCCGCGTCAGTGCCGCATAGGCCAGCGCACCCGCCGAATGAGGCGCGTAGGATATGATGGGCTCGCCGTAACTGGGCGCTTCGCTCAGGCGCACACTGCGCGGGATGATGGTGTTAAAGACCCGGCCGGGGAAGTGCCGCCGCACCTCTTCGACGACCTGCCGTGAGAGATTGGTGCGAGCGTCGTACATCGTCATCACCAATCCCCGCAGCCGCAACTTTGGGTTGAGGGCACGGCGCACCAACTCAATCGCGCGCACCAATTGCGAGAGACCCTCCAGCGCCAGGTACTCACACTGCACAGGGATGATCACTCCATCGGTGGCAGCCGTCAACCCGTTCACCGTCAGAATGCCCAGGCTGGGTGGGCAATCAATCAACACGTAATCGTACCGCTTGCCCTGCTCTTCGTCCGTGTTCAGCACCGCCAGCGCCTGGCGCAAGCGAGATTCCCTCTGCGGCAGGCTGACCAGTTCCACCGTCGCGCCGGCCAGCGCGGGCGAAGCAGGGGCCAGATCGAGCCGCACCCGGCCGGTGAGTTGCATGACGCGGCTTAACGAGACCCCGCGCACCAGCAGATCGTATGTGGAGAGCGGCACGGCACGCTTATCTATCCCCAGGGAGGAGGTGGCGTTAGCCTGGGGGTCAATATCCACCACCAGAACGCGCTGCCCCCACTCCGCCAGGTAGGCCCCCACGTTTACCGCCGTGGTAGTCTTGCCAACCCCACCTTTCTGATTAGCCAGCGCGTAGATGATCGGCATCCTGGCTCACTCCACTTCGCATGGCCTCCAGGGCCTGCCGACAATGAGCAATCTCCTCCGGGCTGGGTGTACCGGCCAATCCCACCCGCGTCACGGAGCGGGCAGCGATGCAATTGGCGAAACGCGCCGCCGTCCAGGGGTCTCCCGTGCGCTGCAGCCACACGAAAAAGGCGGCCGCGAAGATGTCGCCCGCGCCGGTGGGGTCCACCTCATGCACGGTCGGAGCCGGGAAGTGGCGGGCCTGGCCGGCTGTGTATACGGTACAGCCCGCTGCTGCCCGGGTCACAACCAGCAGCCGCGTCTGGGCGGCATATTGGGCCACCAGCGATTCGTCGCGTAGCACGTCCTCCTCACTCAGCACAACGGCGTCGGCACGGGCAAGCAACTCATCGGCCATCTCCCACCGGCAGGGGTTCACGTGTCCGGCAGAATCCCAACGGCGCATCCACCCCTGGGGAGTCAGACCTATAAAAGCGTCGCCAAACACGTCCGTCAGCGCCGGATCGCACTCCCGAGCCACCGGTCCCAGGTGGACGATGGTCGTCCGCCAGTTCGGTGGCACCATCGCCGGCACCAGCCTCTCTGCGACGCCGTGTAGCATCTGGCGCCGACCATCGGCGGTGTAGATATTTCTGAAGGTGGTCGTTGCAGTGGCAGGGAAGCGGGTGATGACCACGCCGTCCAACACCTCGCTCAGATCGAGGTCAGGGCTGGCGCTGGTGATAGCACCAACGCGACAGCCCAGCGCCCGCGCAGTGCGGGCAGCGTAGGAAACCGTCCCACCAATCGTGAAGGCACCATCTACCAGATCGCGGGTCACGTGACCGATGACCAGATAGTCCAGTTCAACCATAGCAGTTACTTGACAATGGCACATCAAAGCCCGGCAATTGAAGTCATGGGCAGCGACTGCAAAGTCCACCTTTGTGGAGCGGTCCAGTCGCCGAAGGGCGACCTCACAAGTACTGCAGCGGGTTTAAGCGCCGTGTAGCCTATTGTCGTCGTGGGATGATGGTGACCTTGCGCCGGTTCCCCTCGCCGATGCTCTGAGTGGTCACCCAAGGATGATCGCGCAGTGCCAGGTGGATGACTCGGCGCTCGTGGGGGGGCATAGGATCCAGCACCACCGTGCGGTTGGTACGCACCGCCTGCTCTGCCATACGATGGGCCAGGCGACGGAGCGATTTTTCCCGGCGTGCCTTGAACCCATCTACATCCACCACCAGATGCACCCGACGTGCCATCTCCCGCCCTACAATCAAGCGGGTGATATGCTGCAACGCCGCCAGCGTCTCTCCGCGGTAGCCTACCAGCACGTTGACGCCTGAGCCACGCACATCAAGCACCAGCGGCGGTGCCTTCTCGTCTGGGGCAGGCTCGGCTCGCCGCACGTCAACTCGCGCCTTCTCTATGCCCAGAAGTTCCAGAAGTTCCAGCAGCACTACCCGAGACACTTCGGCTTCATCCTTCTCCTCCACAGCAGGCTCTGCCGGCTCTACAGCGGGTGGAGCAACCGGCTCGGCCGGTGCTGCGGGAGCCGGACGCGGCACGGCCTTCAACTTAGGCGTCAGGCGCACACGGGCCGCTCGCGCTCCCAGTCCGAGCACGCCGCGGCTGCCCTCATCCAGCACTTCGATCTCCACCGCGTCCCGATCAACCCCTAGGCGTGCCAGGCCCGCGGCAATCGCTGCCTCCACGTCTGCTCCGGCAGCCTCTATTGCCTGCTCCATTTCTGCCATATGATATGCTCCTGAGTTCAGTGAGTGAAACGTGAAGCGCAATGTATGGGCGGGAGAGTGGGGTGTGGGAACTCACCTGCGAGTTGGACGACGCACTTTCTTATCTTTCCCGGTCTTATCGCTCCGATTCTGTTGGATGAGATAGAACTGGGCAATTCCAATCAGGTTGGAAATGATGAAATAGATGGAGAGTCCCGTCGCGTACTGGAGGGCAATGAAGCCGAACATCAACGGCATCATGATCTGCATCTGCTGGCTCATCATTGCCGTCTGCGATTGGTCGCCACTGGGGGCAGGCGGGGAGAGAAGTTTCTGTTGCAGCCAGGTGGTGGCGAAGACCAGAAGCGGCAAAGCGTAAGACCACCAATGGGCTATATTGGGAGGCTGACCCAGGTCCATCCCCAGGAACGTGCTCTGCAGTGGCACAAGTCCCACAACGCCGGGCAGCCACTTGTAGATGTGCTGGGAGAATTGAAACAGTTGCAAGGGTGTCGTAGGCACGCAGTACATAATCGCCTGGTAGAGACCGATCATAATCGGCAGTTGAATCAGCAGCGGCAGGCATCCCCCCATAGGGTTAATGCCTGCCTCTTTCCACAACTTCATCTGCTCCTGCGCCAGTCGCTCTTTATCCTTGCCGTACTTCTTCTGCAACTTCTCGATCTGCGGCTGAAGTTCCTGCATCCTGCGCGCCGACCGCTGCTGCCCCAGCGTCAACGGCAGAATCAACAAGCGAATCAAGGTGGTCAACACAGCAAGGGCTGCGACGGTCTGATGCCCCAGGAAGTTATACAGGAGTAACATCAGATTGGCTAATGGATAAGCGATAAAATCGAACACGGCCCGTCCTTCCTATTCTCGTTGGGTATGGCTAAAATCGGTGGGACGCCCGGCTTCAGCCGGAAAATCCCCGCTGAAGCGGGGCCTCCGGCCTTTTCTCCCCACGAATTTTAGCCAGACTCATTTTTGTTCCTCAACCACAGGCGGGTGGACCCACACCTCACGCCCATTATCCACATATAGCGCCCGTATACGATGAGGCCCGTAGATCAGCATTTCATACACCACCGACCCATCCACCACCGGCGTCGAAAGTACCTGCCCTTCACTCTCTCCCAGCCACAGCACTAAACCATCGGCGGTGTTCAGCGCATACAGGGTGCCGTTCTGACTGCCGACGAATAACTTGCTCCCATCCTCGGCCAGCGCCGGCCCTGCCCGCACAGGTGCGCCAAGGTCATGATGCCAGATCTGCTCGCCGCTCTCGGCGTCTACAGCGTAGACATTGCCACTCACATCGGTGGCATAGACGGTATCGTCGTAGATAACCGGACTGCCCCAGAACCAATTTTCACCTTTGAAGTGCCAGCGTTCGGTCCCAGTGTGCGCGTCTATGGCATAGAGCCGATCGTCGAAAGCGCCGATGTAGAGTGTGTCATCACGCAACGCGGGTGTGGCAGCGAAGGCCCCCTCAGCGTGGAATTTCCAGCGCACCTCACCAGTGGACAGATCCAGTGCGTAGAGATAGCGATCCATCGAGCCGATGTAGACTATGTCCGAGACGATGAGGGGAGTGGCCCACACGCGGTGCCCGGTTTTGAAAATCCACCTGGGCTCACCGCTCTCCACATCCAGCGCGTAGATGTTGCCATCGCTGTTGCCAATGACGAAGAGGCCGCCGCTTATGGCCCCGCCTTCGACGTATTGACCGGCAGCGTCTTCGAAATGCCACAACTCGTTGCCGGTCTCAACATCCAGTGCCCAAACGATATTCCTAGGTTGGCTGAAGAAACCGCCACCGGGTACGTACGAGGCCACAATCACGTGTCCCTCGCCCACTGCCGGGGTAACGTAGAAGGCCCCGCGTCCGTCTTTCTTCGGGTCCTCCGGAAAAGCCCACCGAGGCTCACCGTCTGCTGCGTTCAACGCCACGACTTGCTCCAGGTCGGCTGCGTATAACCTCTCGTCCACGACGGTCAGCCCCGTCCAACTCGAGGCCCGTACACCTCCGGTACAGCCACTCACGCTTAGGATTACCGCCGCCAACATCGCCAAGGCGATGGGCCGGCGCCATGTCCGGGATTGATTCAATTACTTATCCTCCTCCAGATTTGGAACGGGATCATACCCCCCTGGGTTGAAAGGGTGGCAGCGGGCGACTCGCTTGACGGCCAGCCAGGTACCGCGCCAGACTCCATAGCGGGCGATGGCTTCATAGCCGTACTGGGAACAGGAAGGGACAAAACGGCATGTGGGAGGGAGCACGCGCGAGAGGGTCATCTGATAGAGGCGAATCATACCTAAGAGGACAGCCTTCATCCTTTTCTCCAGTATGGGCTCATTGGTTGGGCCTCAATCAAGTCTCAAGTCTCAGGTCTCAAGTCTCAAATTTCGGGTTTCAGGTCTCAGGTTCGTCTAGCCTGAGACTTGAAACGCGCCGCAACCTGAAACCCTCTACATACTCAATCCGGCCCGTTTCAACAGCGCAGCCAACGCCTTCTCGACCTGTGGCTCTTTCACCTCGAGAATTCTTGGCCGTGCGATCAACATCACATCCCACCCGGCCCCGAACTGGGGGTAGAGGCGACGCGCTGCTTCGCGCAGGAGTCGCTTGGCCCGGTTGCGGGCCACTGCTTTCCCCACACTCCGGCTGGCGGTAACCCCCACGCGGGTGAAGTCGAGGCCGTTGGGCCGTGCGACCAACACCAGCAAAGGGTGGGGCCACGATTGCCCTTCCTCATACACTCGTCGCACATCGTTCGTGTGTCGCAATCGAATGCGTCGTTCCATCCGCCACCGGTGAACCACGTCGGGCCGCTAGGCTCGGCGTCGTGGCCGCTGCGCACTTTCCTTCCAGTTCAATTTCTTGGCCCACTCTCTACGCACAGTCAATCGCCGCCGGCCTTTCTGCCGCCGCGCCTTGAGCACCCGCCTTCCACCCGGTGTGGCCATACGGGCCCTGAAACCATGTGCGCGCATACGCTTGCGCTTTTTGGGTTGATACGTTCGCTTCGGCATCCTTCCTCCATTGATTAGCCAATGTCAACAGCCGCGCCATTATACCCCAAGCAGCACAAGCGGTCAAATCGGCGAGGGCTCTCCGGGAATTGCCGTGGTGGGCGGTCGGGTCGGAGAAGTGGCTCAGTGTTGGAGCGAAGAGATAATGGCGACGATGAGCGGGGCCACGAGGAGCGCGGGGAGGAGATTGCCAGCCCGGATTTGTTTGATCTCCAACAGGCCCAGCCCCAATGCCAGCATCAGCACGCCCCCGGTGGCCGTCATCTCGGTGATCATCGGGTCGGCGAGCACTGCGCTGGCCCACCCAGCCCCCAGCGTCAGCGCGCCCTGGTAGAGCAGCACAGTGAGGGCCGCAGAGATCACGCCCGGCCCCAGCGTGGACGCGAAGGCCAGCGAGGCGAATCCATCCAGCGTCGCTTTGACCGCCAGCAGGGTGTAGTCACCGATCAGGCCGTCCTGGATGGAGCCCAGGATGGTCATCGGGCCGACGCAGAAGACCAGGCTGGCCGTGAGGAAGGCACGGCTGAAGCGGGATGCGGCAGGCCGTGGCAGGTCGGCGGTGGAGGGGTTGCCGAGCCCGGTGGTCCTGTCCTCCAGCCAGCGTCCCGCCTGGTTGAGCCGGTCCTCGATGCGCAGCAACTCCCCCGCGATGCCCCCCAGGAGCAGGCTCCCCAAGACAATGAGGATGTTGTCGGTTTTGAGGGCCAGTTGGACGCCGATGACGAGGGTCAGCAGGCCCAGGCCGTGCATAATCGTCTCGCGCACTCTCTCCGGCAGGCGGGCGCCCAGCAGCGTGCCCAGCGTCCCACCCACCAGGACGGTGATGACGTTGATGATGGTGCCTCTGCCGATCACAGCCCCTCCTTCACTCCAATG
>QMOC01000119.1 GCA_003648085.1 Chloroflexota bacterium | reverse complement strand
TGTCTACCTGCTTAGCCCGTTCCCGCGCCCGATCGCTCACCGCGCAGATCGTCAGCCCGGGCGGGAGGGCGAAGCACTTCTGCACGCCGGCCAGGCACACGTCCAACCCCCAGGCGTCGAACTTGATCTTGACGCCGGCCATACAACTGACGGCATCCACCAGAATCAGCACATCGGGGTACTTCTCCCGCACCAGCGCGGCAATCTCTTTGACGGGGTTCATCACGCCGGTGGAGGTCTCGTTCATCACGATAGTGATGGCGTCATAATCCCCCTTCGAGAGCGCCTCGTCCACCAGTTCGGGCGTGACGGCCTGACCCATCGGCACCTCCACCTTACCGCAGGGGACACCGTTGGCGGCGGTGATCTGGTGCCAGCGCTTGGAGAAGGCCCCGCAGACGGTGTTAAGCACTCTCTTCATCGAAGCCTGGCGCACCGAGCCCTCCATCACGCCGGTGGACGAGGAGGTGTAAAGGTAAACTCGCTGCTGGGTATATAGGAGTTGCTGGAGTTTGGGGGTCACCTCTGCCTGCAATTCGGCGTATTCTTTCGAGCGATGGCCGATCATCGGCGCGGCTTGGGCCTGGAGAATCTTCTCCCGCACGTGAGTCGGCCCTGGGATAAAGAGTTTCTTATACATCGTCAACCTCCTGTGAATTTGGTAGACTGCCCCACCAATGTACCAAAGCATCACAAAGTATAGTCATTTTATACTACGCCGTGGCAAATGTCAACACCTTCCGATTTTTTCGATAAAGCAGCGCGCCAACTAACGCTCAGAGCGAGAAAGCCAAACCAGCACGCAGACTACCATCACACCGATGCCCACCAGCGCCAGCAGTTTGTAGAGGCGGGAGGAGACAGTCAGTGCCAGTACGCCAAACAGCGCGCAGAAGCCCCAGTAGATAAGCACAATCGCCCGCTCCGACAGTCCCAGGTCCAGCAGGCGGAAATGGAGGTGGCCTCGGTCGGCCTGGGCTGGGGAACGGTGGTGACGCAGCCGGTCGAAGATCTGCCAGGCCACATCCACGATAGGCAGCCCCATCACCAGCAGCACAGTAGCTACCCGACCACCGGCGATAAGCCCTAGGCCACCCAGGGCGTAGCCCAGGAAAAAGGCCCCCGCGCTCCCCAGAAAGACCCGTGAAGGAGCAACGTTATAAGGCAAGAAACCCAGCAGCGCGCCCAGAAGTGCCAGCGGTAACAGCGCCACACTGGGCTGGCCTACGCGATGCATGTGGATCGCCAGCACCAGGCAGAGAACCGCCCCCACCCCGGCGGCCAGCCCTCCCAGCCCGTCAAGCCAGTTGACCGTGTTGATCATGCCCACGATCCAGAACACCGTCAGCGGTACGTAGTAGATGGGGGGCAGAATCACCATCTCGTTAGTCAGTGGATTGTTGAAGCGCTCGACGATGATGAGAGTGGCGATGGCGATGACCGCAGCAATCATCTGGGCGACGAACTGGGGCAGAGGACGCAACTCCCACCGGTCGTCTACCAGCCCGACGAGGGACAGAAAAGCACTGCCGGCGAGAAGTCCGAGCAGGCGAAGTGGCTCTTTCTCATCAGCCGTGGGGATGTACAGAGAGCGTCCCACGCCCACCGCGACAACGAAGGCGAGGAAGATGGCGATTCCGCCCAGTCGGGGGATCTCACCCCGGTGTCCCCGGCGTCCACCGGGCCGGTCCACGATACCCAACCGATGACCGAGGTGACCGGCAAGGGGCGTGAGCAGTGCTGCCAGGCCAAAGGCAACCAAGAAGGTGAGGGCATATTGACGTAGATACATTGGCTTGCTCTGGAGCCGATTATGCTACCAGGCAGCCAGTTTGTCAAGCGTCAGATGACGACTCCGGCCTAAATCTTCCACGCAGTCGCATACCGTTCAGGATCACCACCACCGCCGCGCCGACGTCGGCCGCGATCGCCATCCACAGCGTGGCCAGGCCCGCCGCTGCCAGGACGAAGACGGCTACCTTGACGGCAAGGGCAAGCGCGATGTTGGCGGCGATTACCCGCTTCGTCTTGCGACTGAGATGGACGATGAAGGGAAGTTGTGATAGATCATCGCCCATCAGGACTACGTCGGCTGTCTCCATCGCCTGGGCCGAACCCGCGCCGCCCATCGCGATACCCACATCCGCCTGGGCCAGCGCCGGAGCGTCGTTCACACCGTCGCCGACCATCGCCACGACCTGGTACCTTTCCGCCAGTTCAGCGACGGCAGCCACCTTCTCCTCCGGCAAAAGATCGGCGCGTACCTCGTCCACCCCGACCTGGTGGGCAATGGCCTGGGCCACAATCGGGTTATCGCCGGTCAGCATCACGGTGTGGATGTCGCCCAAGGTCTTCAAATCAGCGATGGCCTGACGGCTGCCGGGGCGCAACGTGTCTGCCACGCCGAACAGCGCGCATACTTCGTCGTCGTGCCGCACCAGAATCACCGTCTTGCCCTGGGCGGCCAGTTCGTCGGCCAAGCGGCAAACAAATTCCGGGTGCGGAAAATACTCGTCAAAATGGGTATGGCTGGCGACCGTGACCGCCGCGCCATTGACGACCCCCTCCATTCCCCGCCCGCTCAAGATGGCGACGTCAGAGGCCGGCGGCACCTCCACCCCTCTGGCGCGCGCCTCCGCCAGCAGCGCCCGGGCCAGTGGGTGAGATGACTGCGCCTCAATCGCTGCCGCGTGTTGCAGGCCGCAATTCTCGGGACACTCCCCGCAGATACACACGTCCACCACATCGGTCGTCACGGGCCGCCCCTCGGTCAAAGTACCGGTCTTGTCGAAAGCGAAAGCGCGTACCCGACTTAACGCTTCCAGGTAACGCCCGCCTTTAATGAGCACCCCACGGGAGGCAGCATTGGTCATAGCGCTCACTAGACTGACCGGCGTGGAGATGACCAGTGCGCAAGGACAGGCGATGACCAGCATCTGCAAGGCCCGTATAAGCCAGCCATGTTCTCCCCGGAACGGCTGCCCGAAGAACAGCGGCGGGACGGCAGCCATGAGCAGCGCCACAACTGCCACCGTCGGTGTGTAGATGCGGGCGAAGCGGTCAATGAAGCGCTGCACCGGCGCCTGCCGCGATTGCGCCTCCCGCACCAGCGCCACCATTCGGCTCAGCGTGTTGTCGGCGGTCAGGCGGGTGACCTCCACTTCCAGCGCGCCGGAGGTGTTGACCGTGCCGGCAAAGACCTCATCGCCCGGCTTTTTTTCCACCGGCACACTCTCGCCGGTGATGGGCGATTGATCCACCGCGCTCTCCCCGGCCAGCACCACACCGTCCACGCTGACCCTGTCCCCGGGGCGCATCAGCACGCGGTCGCCGATGGTCAGTTGCTCCACCAGCGTCTCCTGGGTCTCGCCGGTGGGCAGTATCTTCAGCGCCACCGGCGGGGCCAGATCGAGCAGACCATCGAGCGCGCTCCGCGCTTGCTCCGCCGCGAACCCCTCCAGCGCCTCACCCAACGAGAAGAGGATTACCACGATGGCGGCCTCGGCCCATTCACCGATGAAGGCTGCGCCTACGACTGCTATGACCATCAGTGTGTTGATGCCCAGGTTGCGAGCGAGCCACACTTCCTGAAAGGCGTGGCGCGCCACCGGGATGCCCCCCACAACGATGGCCGCCGCGAAGGTGACCGTTCTGCTCCAGTCGGGCGCACCGGCTAGTGCCAGCGCCAGGCCAATGAGTGTCAACAGCCCGGCGATGGCGGTCAGCGTCGTCTCGCGCTTCGAAAAGACGAAGCGTACAAACTGTAACGACTTCAGTCGTTCCGGCTTAGACCGTAGGCTCCGGCGGTCGGTGACCAGCGTATGGCCGGTTGAACTCACGGCCCTGGCAATCTGATCCATCGCCAAGTCTGGCGTCGTGAACGAAACCGTAAGCCGGCCGGTGGCGTGGTCAACCTGGCAGGCGTCCACGTCCTCCACCTGGCTGACGGCTGCCTGGACTCTGGCCGCACAGTCTGCGCAGGTTAACCCTGCTACGGTGAATGTCTTAGTTGGCATTGGCGTTGCTATCCTCTCAGATGAAAAGTGTGATCGCCGACTCCCGCGCCTCCCGGATGTACGTTCCCACGGCCCCGTACTCGTCAATCCAGTCCTCACGCAGATCCTCTCGGCGCAGGCCCATAATCTCCATCGTCATCTCGCAGGCGATGACCCTGCCGCCCAGTTCCTTGAAGTCGGCCATCAGTTTCTCCAAGGAGGCTACGTTGGCTTTCTTCATGCGCTGCTTGATCATCCACTTACCCAGGCCCAGGAAATGCATTTTGGAGAGCGGGCCTTTTTCCAATCCGCCTTTTTGCAGCCGCTGGAGGCCCCAGAAGGTGAAGTAGATCGAGGCCTCCATACCCATCGCCAGCGCCCCGTTGCCGATGATCAGCGCGCTGTAAACTTTATCCATATCACCGCTGTGCAGGATGATGGTTACTCTATCCGCCATCGTCTTTGCTCCCATTCCGATCCGCACCGCCATGAAAGGTGGCGCTGGACCGAGAATGAACCGGGAAGGGGCGCGGTCGCCGCGTCCCCGCTGCGGATTCCCACGTGCAGCCTAGCAGCGGCCGTGGTGACCAACTTCGTGGGCCTCTTCTCCCTCGCCCTCCAGGTACTTCTCCGGATCCTTATCGAAGGCGACCTTGCAGCCCCGTGCGCAAAAGTAGTAGGTTTGCCCCTTGTACTCCGAGGTGGCCGCCGCCGTATTGGGATCAATCACCATCCCACAAACCGGGTCCTTTACCTTTCCCATGACCTTCGCTCCTTTCCTTTAACATCTATGAGAACGTTCGGAAACTGCTCTACCTTTCCATCAACTTCTGGCCCACCGCAGGGCGGACTTCGCAAAGGTAGCCCGCGACCTTCAGTCGCCGGGCCTTAATCCTGTCCATATCCTGCGGTAGGCTTGCTCCGTTCTCGCCCTAGCGCTGGATACGAATCGTCCAATCGGTATCCGTCCCCTCGACGCACAGCAGCCTTAGTCCCAGTGCCTCGACCGCCATCGGTATCTCCTTCCTTGAGGCCGGATGCGTGCCGATGACCTCGATCACATCCCCAGGCGCAGCCCTGCGCAACGCCTTGCGCGTCTCCACCAGCGGCACAGGGCAGGTCTCGCCCCGGCAATCCACCACAATGTTCGCCTCAACCGCCGGGCACCTCGCCTCCCCGGTATCCACTCTTATCTCGGGCATCGTCCCACCTCACTCCGTGAACTCCACGATCACCCGCTCCACATCCCAACGGGGCTCCAGTTTCTCGACGATGTCCTCCCGAATGGCCGCGGCGAACTGGTGATCCTCCGGCAGGTCCAGCACCACACGCACCGTCCCGTCGGTGACCTCCACCTCCTTGACCAACTTGGTGCGCACCACATCCAGCCCGGTCATCGGGTTCATCACGCGCTTGAGCCGCTTGCGCACGAATTCGACCGTCGTCGGCTTGCGCTCTTTGACCAGGCCGTGGCGCTCCTCGTAGTTCTCGATAGCCGCCCGCAGCCCGTCTACGGCCAATATCGAGCAGTGGACTTTGATCGGCGGCAGGCCGCCCAGCGTCTCCGACGCCTGTTTCCAGGTGATCCGCTTCGCCTCATCCAGCGTCTTGCCTTTGGCCATCTCGGTGATGATAGAGCCGGTGGCGATGTTGGAGGCGCAGCCATAGGATTCGAACTTGATGTCGGTGATGCGCAAGTCCTTCGGGTCCACCTTCAGGTAGACGGCCACCATATCGCCGCAAGCGGGGCTACCTTCGACGGCTTTAGCGTCGGCATCCTCAATACGTCCCACATTGCGCGGGTGACGAAAGTGTTCCATCACAGTCTCGGTATATGGTAATGGCATCTCTCACCTCCAGGAATCTACGCTCGCCTACTCTTTCCCCAACGGACTGATCTCCCTGAGTCTCGCCACCACTTCGGCCACCGCCTGGGCCACCGTGTCCACGTCCTCGTCCCGATTGAAGCGACCGAAAGTGAAGCGCACTGAGCCGTGCGCCCGCTCGTGGTCACCACCTATCCCCAGGATGACGTGGCTGGCCTCCAGTGAGCGGCTGAAGCAAGCCGAGCCGGTGCTGACGGCGAAGCCCCGCATATCCAGATGCAGCAGGATGGATTCTCCCTCGACGAAGCGGAAGGACACGTTAGCATTGTGAGGCAGCCGCAGCGTGGGATGGCCATTGAGGCGTGAGTGGGGAATCTGCAACAACCGCTCGATCAGCCGATCGCGCATCTCCTGTAGGCGCGCCGTTTCCTCTGGCGTCACCAACTCGACCGCTTTGGCGAAGCCGACCGCACCGGGGATGTTCTCCGTCCCGGCCCGCAGGTTAAATTCCTGGAAGCCGCCGTCCATCCACTTGACCAGCGGCGTGTGTGAGCGCACGTACAGTCCGCCCACCCCCTTGGGGCCGTGGATCAGGTGTGCCGTCACCGTGACCAAATCAACCGGCACTTCCCGCACGTCCAGCGGGACACGGGGGAAACTGTGGGTGGCGTCGGTGTGGAAGAGCACCCCCTTCTCGCGGCAGATCTGGCCGATGGCGGCTACGTCTTGCAGCGTGCCAATCTCCTGGTTGGCCGCCTGGACCGAGACCAAAATCGTCTCCGGCGTGATGGCGTCGCGCAGTTGCTCCAAATCCACCCGCCCATGCTCGTCCACATCGAGATAGGTCACCCGGAAGCCCTGCTTTTCCAGCGCCCTGGCGCTATTGAGAACGGGGAAGTCCTCGATTTTAGAAACGATGATGTGCTTGCCCTTCTTCTCCCCCAGCGCCATCGCCACCCCTTTGAGGGCCATGTTGCTGGATTCGGTACTCCCGGAGGTGAAGACGAACTCCTCCGGAGCGGCCCCCAGGGCAGCGGCGATCCGCGTCCGGGCGTCGTCCAGCGCATCCCGGGCGTCGAGTCCCGGCGAGTAGCCGAACTGCGATGTGGCGACGGCGTAGACGTCAAAGAAGTAGGGCCTCATTGCCTCCAGGACCCGCTCGTCCAGGCGGGTGGTGGCGGCGTTATCCAGATAGACAATCCTCTCAGCCATTGCTCCCTTTCCCGTTGATGTTCTCACTGTTGTACCACGGCTCATCCAGCAGTGTTACCTCGACCGTTTCGATCCCATTGACGCTTTTGACCTTGCGCCTGATCTGATCCACCAGGTACTCAACCAGCGGGCAGTCGGGCGTGGTGAGCACCATGCGCACTTCCACCTGCCCGCCGTCTACCGAGATGTCGCGGATCAGGCCCAATTCCATCTCCGGCGTGATCTGCTCGCCGTACACTACTTCCTCCCAGCGCCGCCGGGCCTGGCCGCGCATTTGTTTACCGGGGCAACGGATGAGAAACGGATAAGCGGATAACCTCTCATCCGTTTATCCGCTGTCCATCCGCTGCACCAGTCAACGAGGCGGTAAACCAATACCCGGCCGCTACACCAACCTCCGGCGGGCGATGTCGGCAATGGCCCGATGCAGGGCCTCGGGGCCGACGGTGGAATCCGCCTTCCGCTCCGGGATGCCAC
>QMOC01000118.1 GCA_003648085.1 Chloroflexota bacterium | reverse complement strand
TGCTGGTCTCCGGCTGTCGGGCGACATCCGCACAGCCGCTCAAGGTGGTCACCACCACCTCGCTCCTGGGCTCCATCGCAGAGCGGGTGGGCGGGGAGCACGTCAGCGTCACCGTCGTCGTGCCCCCGGCCTCCTGCCCCGGCCATTTCGACGCCAAGCCGGGTGACATCCAGGCCCTGGCCGAGGCGGCCCTCTTCCTCAAGCATGGCTGGGAGGGTTTCGCCGATGGCCTGATCGAGGCCGCCGAGAATCCCGACCTTGAGGTCGTCACCGTGCAGGTGGAGGGCAACTGGATGGCTCCCCCGGTCCAGGCGCAGGCGGTGGACGAGGTGCTGGCCGTGCTGAGCGAGGCCGACCCGGACCACAAGGCCGACTATGAGAGCAACGCCGAGACCTACAAGGCGGTCATCGAGGAGACGGGGCAACGATTGAAGGCGGAACTGAGCGCCGCGAACGTGGATCAGGTGCCCGTGCTCTGTGCTCAGTACCAGGCCGGTTTCGTCAAGTGGGCCGGCTTCAACGTCGTCGCCACCTACGGGCGGCTGGAGGAACTCACCCCGCAGCAGATCGGAGAGTTGGTGGATCAGGCCAGAGAAGCGGGGGTGGTACTGGTGATAGACAACCTTCAGAGCGGGCCGGAGACAGGTGTGGGGATGGCGCAGGAGATCGGAGCCGCGCACGTCACCCTGTCCAACTTCCCCGGCGGCTTTGAAGGCACCGAGACCTGGGAGAAGGCTATCGAGAAGAATGTGGACCTGTTGCTGGAGGCGTTAGGGAAGTAGCCGAAGTCGAATGGCGCGGGCGGACGAAGTGGTGATTGAGATCGAGGATGCCGTCGTCTCCTACCGGGAGGACGTGGCCTTGCGGGGGGTTTCCCTCACCGTGCGACGGGGTGAGTTCGTGGGCATCATCGGCCCCAACGGGGCAGGGAAGACCACGCTGCTCACCCTGGTCAACGGCCTGGGGCGGCTTCTCTCTGGCCGGGTGCGCGTGCTGGGGAAACCGCTCGCACCTCGCA
Organism: Chloroflexota bacterium; assembly: GCA_003648085.1. Taxonomy (GTDB): domain Bacteria; phylum Chloroflexota; class Anaerolineae; order B4-G1; family B4-G1; genus B30-G15. The sequence goes on along the minus strand of QMOC01000118.1, from coordinate 6,495 downwards.
ATGCGCATCACATCCGCACGCGGGTAGGCTATGTGGCCCAGGTGCAAGACATTGACCCCCGCATGCCCATCACCGTGCGGGAGGTGGTGATGATAGGGCGCTACGGGCGGCTGGGGCCTTTCCACAGACCAACGCAGGCCGACCGGGACGTTGTTGAGCGCATGATCGAACTGGTGGGGATGAGCCCTCTGGCCGACCGGCCCATTGGCCACCTCTCCGGCGGGGAGCAGCAGCGCACGGCCATCGCCCGCGCGTTGGCCCAGGAGCCTGACATCTTTCTCTTGGACGAGCCGACTGCGTTCCTCGACTGGCGGGCGCAGCGGGAGATACTTGACCTGGTGCAGGAGATCCACAGACGCCAGCGTCTGACCACGCTCTTCGTGACTCACGACCTCAACGCTTTGCCCCGTTGCGACCGGGTCGTGCTGATGAAGGATGGCCTCATCCAGGGAGAGGGCCGAGCAGGCGCGGTATTGCGGAATGAGGTGCTGAGCGAACTGTACGGCACGCCTATCACCCTCATCGAGCACGCAGGGCGGCAGGTGGTGCTGTCGTAGCAGGGGACGCAAGTGGGCATTTTGCAGTATCGCTTTATGCAAAACGCCATCCTGGCCGCTTTCCTGGGCGGCGTGGCCTGCTCGACCGTCGGCGTGTTCGTGGTGATGATGCGCATCTCCTTCATCGGTGTGTGTCTCTCCCACGCCGCCTTCGCCGGGGCGCTGCTGGGGGCGCTGGTGGGCTTCAACCCCGTCGTCGGCGCGTTCGCTTTCAGCCTGTTGGCGGCGGCCGTCATCGGCCCCCTGGCCGACCGAGGCGAATTCAACCCGGATACGGCCATCGGCATTCTCTTCTCCCTGATGCTGGGGCTGGCCTTTCTCTTTATGGGGCTGATGCCGGGGCCCAGGACCCAGGCGCTGGGGCTGTTGTGGGGGAGCATCCTCACCGTCACCAACGCTGACCTTATCCTGCTGGCCGTCGTTTGCGCCTCCGTGGTGGCCCTGGTGGTCCTCTTCTTCAAGGAAATCCAGGCGGTCACCTTCCACCGTGAGGTCGCCATGGCGGTGGGTATTCCGGCCAGCGCCATCTTTTATGCGCTGCTCTTTTTGACCGGGGCGACCATCACCGCTTCTTTCAGGACCATCGGCGGCCTGCTCATCTTCAGTCTGATCATCAACCCGGCCGCGGCAGCCTATCAACTTACCTACAGCATGAAGCGGCTCTTTTGCCTCTCGGCTCTCTTCGGCGTCCTCTCCGGCTGGCTGGGCCTTCTGATTTCGTACCTTTTCAACATCCCCAGCGGAGCGGTGATCATCGTCGTTTCCACCCTCATTTTCGCTGTGGCCACGATATTCTCGCCCAAACGAAAGGTGAAAGGATTGAGCAATGTGGGGACAGGCTTCTCTAGCGCGGCTGATTGAAGAACATATAACCCGGCATCCGGCGCTGGAACCCCACGACGTGTACAAACTCCTCTACCAGGGTGTGTTGGGGCCGGAGCACCTCATCGCCTCACCGGATGACTTCGCCGCCCGGTTGCGGGCAGAATACGAGGCCGTGTCCCCCGACAAGGCCGAGCCGCTCTGGGAGGCCATCCGCCCGGACGGGGCGCTGGTGCGGTTGAATCTGCGGCCCTTCAAGGCTCGAGGGGGAGACGTGGAGCGGCTCATCACTGCCTGCCTTCAGACGGCGAAGCGGCCCTGGGAAACGCCAGAAAAACTACGGGAGGCCTGGGCTACCTTCGTCGAATTGTGTCAGACAGGGACCTGGGAGACCTTTCCGTTGCTGGAGGTACTGGCCACCTCCGCCTGGCTTGAGGAACAGGGCTATCCGCCCGTTCATCATTCTGTGGGTTACAAAACGGCAAGCAGACCGGCCTATCGGTTGGTGTGCAGCGAGTTCCTGTCGTACCTGATAACACAGGAGGTCAGAAATGTGTGAAGAATGTGGATGCGGACTCAATACGAGCCTTATCTGCCCTGAGTGTGGCGGAAGGATGGTGCTCATCAACGGCCAGGCAACCTGCCTGTCCTGCGGTGCAACCCCTCCACTGGATACAGACCCGCCGGAGCACGAAGAGCATCATCATCACCACCACCACGCTGGGCACGTGCACGAGGAAACAAAAGCCGAGCCCGACGATCTGACCAAACTGCGTATCCTGCTCCCTCACTGGATCGAGCACAACGAGGAGCACGCGGCCGGTTTCAGGCGCTGGGTGGCGAAGGCGCGGGCGCTGGGGCGGGAGAAGACAGCGCAACGAATAGAGGAGGCGGTGGAACGGATGGCGGCCTGCAATCAGGCGCTGAGGGATGCACTGGGGGCGCTGGAGGGGGGATGAACCATCGCCAGTTCTTCGACCGGGCGGCAGCCGATTGGGACGCGCTGGAAGTGGAGGAGACCCACGTCCGGCTGCGGGAGATCGTGGCCGGGCTGGACATCGTGCCGGGGGCGGCGGTGCTGGACGTGGGCTGCGGCACCGGGATACTCTTCCCTTTGCTCTTGGAGGCGATGAACGGAGCGGGGCGGGTCGTGGGCCTGGACATCTCCGCCGAGATGCTCAGGCGAGCCCAGGCCAAGGAATATCCGGTCGAGTGCGTGCAGGGGGACGCCCAGAGCCTGCCTCTGCCGGAGGGGACTTTCGACTGGGTCTTATGCAACGCTGTTTTCCCGCACTTCCCCGACAAGTATCGCGCTCTGCGGGAGATACGTCGTGTGCTCAAGAGTGGGGGGCGGTTGGTGATCTGCCACACCGCCAGCCGCCAGAGGATCAACGAGTTCCACCGCTCCATAGGGGGCGCCGTGGCCCACGACACCATCCCCGACGAGGGGGAGATGCTGCGCTTGCTGCGAGAGGCCGGGCTGGTGGAGGCCCAGGTGCGAGATGAGCCAGACCGTTATCTGGCGCTGGCATATCGGGGGAATGAACAATGAACCAATTCTAGCCATACCCAAATTAACTACCTGAAGGAGGAGGCAAAATGCGTAAAAGAATCGCCAACTTGCTGGTGACATTGATGATCGTCGGCCTGCTCGTGCCTCTCCTGGCCGGGTGCGGGCCCACGCCAACCCCCATCGTGGAAAAGGTAGAGGTGCCGGTCGAGCAAACCGTCGTGGTTACCAGGGAGGTAATGATCACGGCCACACCCGCTCCCACGCCGGAGCCGGCCCTCACCATCATTGACGGCGCAGGCCGAGTGGTGACCATCCCCAAGACGCCACAGCGCATCGTCTCTATCGCCTCGGCGGCCACGGAGACGCTGTACGCCATCGGCTGTGGCGACGAAATCGTGGGCAGGGATAAGTACAGCGATTACCCACCCGAGGTGCAGGAGAAGCCCAGCGTAGGCAGCGGCTCCCAACTGGATGTGGAGGCGGTCCTCGGCCTGGAGCCCGACCTGGTGATCGCCTGGTGGTTCAGCAGAGAGGCCATCAGCACGCTGGAAGACAAGGGCCTGACGGTGTTGGCCATCAACCCCAGGTCGGTGGACGGGGTGCTCGATACCATCCGCACGCTGGGATTGGTCACCGGGCACCTCGAGGAGGCAGAGAGCCTCATCGCCGAGATGCAGGCCAGGATTGACGAGGTGAAAGCCGGGGTGAAGGACATCCCCAAAGAGGACAGACCCCTGGTCTACTATGAACTGACCACGCCGATGAAGACCACCGGGCCGGGGACCTTCACGAATGAGTTGATCTTTATGGCCGGAGGAATCAACATCGCTGCCGACGAGCCCGTCCGCTATCCCATCTTGAGCGAGGAGTACATCATCGAGCGAAACCCGGACGTGATCGTCATCGTCAGCGGGGGCGCTTCGGTGGACGAGGTTAAAGGCCGCGCCGGATGGCAGAACATCAAGGCCGTGCAGGACGACCGCGTCTACACCATTGACACACATCTGGTCACGTCCAATCCCCGCATTGTACAGGGGCTGGAGCAGTTTGCCAGGTGGTTTCATCCTGAGTTATGGTAAGCCCCCTCCCTGGCCCTCTCCCAACTTTGGGCTATGCATTACCTGAGAGGGCATCTGTAGGGCAGGTTGGCGGCGGTGACGGTAGACAATGGTGCTCGACCAGCCTCCTCTCGTAGCAGGATCACCCTGGTTAGCAAGTCATCCAGCCGCCTACCTGCCGCTGGGTGGCAGGTAGGGCTCTCTCCAGTCTGCCCCAGCGCGGCCCATGGGCAAGGATTCTCCCACATCGGGCGATTGATTGCCAATAAGCCGAGCCCAACCTGCCCTACGTTCCTTGGGCTGCGCTCAGGGCAAGCTTTGGGGGAGGGGGAAAAGGGTTGGGGGCAAGGGAAGAGGACAAGGAGGTTAAGATGCCTTTCAGTAAGGTCACATATTCGCACCGCTTCAAGCGAGCGAACGTCTATGGCGACTACCGCTGTAACTTCCATTGCCGGGGTTGCTCGTACAAACTGAAACCGCCCGCGAGCGGGCAACCTCCGCTGAGCGCGGAACAGGTGAAGGAGACTTTGGCCGGGCTGGAACTGGAGCGGGTGCATTTCCTGGGCGGGGAGCCGACGTTGAACCCCGACCTGGCGGAGGTGGCCCGTTTCGCCCACCAGGACCTGGGCGCGTACACCAAACTCGGCCACTCCACCGGCTACAATCTGCCCCCGGCCCACATTGACGCCGCCTCGGTGAGCCTGAAGGCTTTCGACGAAGCGTTGCACCGCGACTACACCGGCGTCTCCAATGCGGCTGTACTGGCCAACTTCGAGGCCATGTACCGGCGGGGCATTCGGGTAGATGCCAGCAGTGTCCTCATCCCCGACTATGTCGGCCTGGACGAGATCGAGCGCATCGCCCGCTTCGTCGCCGCCCTGGATCCCGAGATCCCCTACCACATCACCGGCTACGTGCCGGTGCCGGGCGCTCCGTGGCGCGGGGCCACGCGGGAGGAGGTCGAGGAGGCGGCGGAGGTGGCCGGACGTTACCTGGCGCACGTCACTTTCTCCGCCCTGACCGCCGATGACTTCTTCCACTTGCGGGAGCGGGATGTGCGATACCAGAGCGTTCGGGTGGCATGAAAGGCAAAGCGTGGATCAGGTAGACAGGCTATACGCCGTCCGCCGGCGACGCCGGGTTTTGGTTCCCGTCGCCTTAGCCCTGGGACTGGCGCTGACGGTGGCCTGGGCCGTCCAGATGGGATCGGTGGACATACCACCGGGGACGGTGCTGCGCATCTCGCTGCACCGGCTCTGGCCGGGCATCCCCCCCACCTGGCCCCCATCCCACGAGGCTATCATCTTGGACGTGCGCTGGCCCAGAATCCTCCTGGAGATGCTGGTCGGTGCGGCCCTGGCCACGTCCGGCTGCACCATGCAGGGGCTTTTTCGCAACCCAATGGCCAGCCCCTATACGCTGGGCATCGCCTCCGGAGCGGCGTTCGGGGCGGCGCTGGCCATTGTCCTGGGGCTGCCCTTCTACGCTCTCCCCGCTATGGCCTTTCTCCTGGCGCTGGCGACAGTCTTCGTCGTCTACCGCATCGCCGGCGCGCGGGGGGGGACGGCGATGGAGACGCTGCTGCTGGCCGGACTGGCCGTGGGCTCATTCTTCTCGGCGCTGGTCTCCTTCATGCTCTACATCGCCGGCGAAAAACTGGCGGGCATCGTCTTCTGGCTGATGGGCGGGTTCTGGGCCAGCGACTGGGACAAGGTGGCCATCGCCCTGCCGCTCATCGCGTTGGCGACGGGCGGGATCTTGCTTTTCAGCCGCGATTTGGACCTGTTGCTGCTGGGCGATGAGCAGGCCCAGTCGCTAGGCGTGGATACGGAGCGGGTCAAGAAGATCGTCCTGGCCCTGTCTTCGTTGACCACCGCTGCCGCCGTCTGCGTCACCGGGGTCATCGGCTTCGTGGGCATCATCGTCCCCCACCTGATGCGCATCCTGGTGGGGCCTGGGCATCGTCTCCTGCTCCCCACCTCCTGCTTGGTGGGAGCGATACTTCTCATCTGCACCGACACCCTGGCCCGGGCAGTCATCCAGCCGACGGAGATACCGGTAGGCATCATCACCGCCCTCCTGGGGGTGCCCTTTTTCGTCTACCTGCTGCGGCGCAGGAAGCAAATACTGGAGTGGTGAGGTGAACCTGCGGATTAAGGGGGTCGGTTTCCGCTACGATAGCCGCAAAGCCCTGGAAGCGGTCACCTTCGAGGCGGTCGAAAGGGAGATACTGGGCATCATCGGCCCCAACGGAGCGGGGAAGACCACGCTGCTGCGCTGCATCAACAACACGCTGAAGCCCCAGGTGGGGGTCGTCCTGATCAACGGAGAGGACGTGTCGGGCTGGGACAGACGAAGGATCGCCCGACACATGGGGCTGGTGCCCCAAAGCGCGGTCATCACCTTCCCCTTCACCGTCTTGGAGGTGGTCCTGATGGGTCGCCATCCCCATCAGTCTCTCTTCGGTGGGGAAAGCGAGCGCGACCTGGAGGTGGTACGGGAGGCGTTGCGGCTGACAGACACGCTGCGCTTCGCCACCAGGCCG
>QMOC01000117.1 GCA_003648085.1 Chloroflexota bacterium | reverse complement strand
CCTAACGTGCGTCCCCTGGTGATAAACACTGAAGCGCGCGAAGTGGGTTACTATCGCGTCCCGACCCATATGTCCGATGAGAAGGGTGATCTGGTGTATCAGGTGCCCACCAAGGCGTTCTGCTCTATTGAACATTGGGTTCACACTATCACCGCTAATGTCATCTTTGGAGTATTCGCCGAAGGTGCGCGGCTGGAGCGCGACATCGAGCGCAGTGTGGGAAAGCAACTTGAGATGCTGGGGCGCGCGATGCTGGAACGAAAGCAAGTCCTTTCTTCGTCCACGGTGGTGCATGTAGGCCGCAATTGCAGCATTGACCCCACAGCCATCATCCAAGGACCAACTTACATCGGCGATAATGTCAGCATTGGACCGGGCGCTGTCATCTGTGCCTCTCTCATCGGGAGTAATGTGGACGTAGCGCAGGGGTGCCAGATTCTCCTCAGTGTAGTGTCGGACCGCTGTTTTCTTCCCTTTCGGGCGTCGCTCTTTATGAGCGTGATGATGGAGGATTCGATGGTGGCGCAGAATACCTGTCTCCAGTTCTGCAGCATTGGACGCAACACCTTCATCGGCGCGGGTAATACTTTCACCGACTTCAACCTGGTGCCTAAGCCCATCCGCTCATCTTATCAGGGCAAACTGGAGGAGACGGGCATGCCGGTGCTGGGTGGGTGCGTGGGCCATAATTGTTTCGTTGGCTCCGGCCTGGTGGTGTATCCGGCCCGGGCCATTGAATCGGACGTGGTCTTGCTGGCCTCGGCCGAGAGGCGCGTGATTGACCGCAATATTTTTTACGAAGATAGCGACCATTTCACCATCAAAAGAGGGATGGAACTGCACGCCAGGATGTATCCGCGTTGATTTGGGCACGGAGATGGATAACTTTGCTTTCGTTATTCACCCACTCAATCCCAAACAGGACGTGGCGCGCAAGTATCCGCACCTGGCAAAAATATTACCCACACCGCTGATCCATTTCTTCTCCCGCTTCTGGCCGCCGGTTTACCTGTCGCATGTCACCGGGGTGCGCTCAGAGGCGACGGGGAAGGAGATCGAGGGGTGGCTGTTGGCCTGCCCGTTCACTGCCCGGCAAATGCTGCGATTGCCGCCTCAAACGGCCTACAAGAAGATTGTTCAGACCGGTCACCTGGCGCAGAGGCTGGGGGCTCGTATTCTGGGGTTGGGGGCTTTCACATCTGTGGTCGGCGATGGCGGAGTGACCATCGCCCGGCGTTTGAACATTCCTGTCACTACGGGTCGCAGTCTCACTGTGGCCGTTGCGGTCGAGGCACTGCAAGGGGCGGCGCGTCGCAAAGGCATCCGGCCGGAGCGGGCCACCGCCGCCGTGGTCGGAGCGACGGGGAGCATCGGCTCGGCGTGTGCGGAGTTACTTGCCCCGGGGGTGGCGGAGTTGGTGTTGATCGGCCGGCGGGAATCCCACCTGGCACAGGTGCGAGCGCGGGCAGAGGCGGCCGGGGTACGTCTGGTACGTACCTCGACGCATATTGAAGACATTCGCAGGGCCGATATGGTGCTGACTGCCACCAGCGCCGCTAGGCCGATCATCCGGCCCCAGCACCTCAAACACGGCGCGGTCGTGTGCGATGTGGCCCGTCCACGGGACGTCTCGCCGCAGGTGGCGCGAGAGCGAGATGACGTACTGCTCATTGATGGCGGGGTGGTGGATGTGCCTGGAGAGGTGGACTTCGGCTTCGATTTCGGCCTCCCGCCTGGCAAGGCTTATGCCTGCATGGCGGAAACGATGGTGCTGGCGTTGGAGGGACGTTACGAAAGTTATTCGCTGGGCAAGCAGATTCGGGGCGAAGAGGCGCGCGAGATCGCTCAACTGGCCCACAAGCACGGCTTCCGAATCAGCGGTTAGCAGTCAGCAATCATGCTATCGGCTACCCGCTAACGGCTGACGGCTGGCAGGAGGAGGGAAAATGTCTCAAGGAAGAATTCTGGTGGTTGAAGATGATTTCGACGTCTCTAACATGCTGCGCATTTACTTTCAATCGCAGGGCTATGATGTGGCCGTGGCCCAGCGGGGCGAAGATGCGCTGGAGATGTGTCGGCATCAGTTGCCTAACATTATTGTGCTGGACATTATGTTGCCGGATATGGATGGCTACGACGTGTGCCGTGAGTTGCGAAGCAACCTCCGCACCAGCCATATCCCCATCATCTTCCTGACGCAGAAGGACGAGCGTTCCGATAAGATCCACGGCCTCGAACTGGGCGCCGATGACTACATCACCAAGCCCTTTGACGTGGAGGAACTCAAGTTGCGGGTCAGGAACGCTATGGCCCGGGCTACTTATGAAAGCCTGACCAACCCCACCACCGGTCTGCCCAGCGGCCGATTGATTGAGGAGCAATTGCGGCAGTTGATGCGGCGAGATGACTGGGGCATTATCTACGTGGGCATCGAGGGTTTCACCGTGTTCGGTGAAGTGTACGGCTTTGTGGCCGGCGAGGACGTACTGCGCTTCACCGCGATGATCCTGGGCGAAGTGGTGGACAGTGTGGGCACCCCCAACGACTTCATCGGTCACATCGGCGGCGATGACTTCATCATCATTACCAAGAAAGATCTCATCATGCCTGTAGTCAAAGAACTTAAACAGCACTTCGATGCCAGGGTGGGCACGCACTACGATTGGCAAACGCGGCAGCAGGGTTATCTGACTATGCGCGACGAGGCAGGCAATGAAACTAAAGCGGACCTGATGACACTCTCCATCGGTGTGGTAACGGCCGATGATGGCCCATTCACCGATATTAGGGAGATCACCGAGGCGGCCGCCAGTGCGCGACGTGAAGGACAGGCGGCTTAGACCCCATCTTTGAGGCAGGGAGGAGAACCGGTCACGGGCGGCAGGCTTGAAGCGGGTATAGGCACATGGGTGAACGGCCAGAGAAACGCCGGTATGAATGGTCAGCCGTAGTCGTGGGTGCGAGTGTGGTGGTCCTTACACTCGGTCTGGCGGTGTGGATGGTGAAAACCTCGCCTGAATGGGCCACCATCCCCCGCTATCTGCTCCTCCTGCCGGCAGGTCTGGTCGCCTATCGGTTTGGCCGCCGGATGGCCTGGATCGCGGCTATGGCCGGTGCATTGCTTATTCTCGTCCCCTTGATCGGTGTTTTCCTCGCCGAGGGATTGTCGCCCCACGTCGCAGAAGGATTGCTCGCCAGTGGATTGCTTTTCCCCGTGACCTGGTTCTCCACTCAATGGGGGGAAAGACACAGATCGGTCGGGACACTCCGCCGGCAACCATTGGGTGAGGCGGCGGTCCCGAGCCGCCTCGACACCTCTATCGGCGACGGCCCTGATCTGAGGGCGACCTTGGACACCATCCTGTCGAGTACCCGCCACCTCATCCCCTACGATGTCGCCGAAATCACGCTCTGGGATGAAGGACGGCAATGCTGCATTACCCAAGGCTGGGGAGGGGACCGGGCTTACGTCCGGGAGACAGGGGGGGTCTATAGGCTCGATGAGGGGTACACGGGCTGGATAGCCCGCCATCGGCGCTTCCTTTTCATTCCTGACGTTGAGGCCCGGCGCGACGTGCGTCCTAAGTTAGATACACCCGAGTATCCTTTCCGATCCTATGTCGGCATTCCCCTGCAAAGCCGGGGGCGCTTCGTCGGCACGTTGGAGTTGGCCAGTTATCGAAAGGACGCTTTTATAGAACGTGATCTGGAAACACTGCGGGCCATCGCCAACCAGGCGGCAATTGCGATTGAGAATGCACGCCTGTACGGGCAAACGGACGAGGAGTTGCGGCGACGGGTGGAGGCACTGAGCGGTCTCCAGCGCGTGAGTCGCGAGATTAACGCTACGCTTGACCTGAGACACATTTTGCATCTGGTATTGGAAGAGGCCACGCGCCTGGGTAAGACCACGTACGGCGCAATTGTGCTTCGGGAAACCCCTTCCGCTTCGGGGGAGCCGGAGGAGGGCGAACTGCGGCTGGAGATGTGCACGGGCTATTCGGAAGCGGAGGAGGCTCGCGTCCGCGCAATGCTGCGAGCGCCGAAGGCACACCCCGCTTTGGCGAAGACCCTGGCCGAGATACAGCGCGCCCGTCAGTCGCTGCTCATTCCTGACGTAGCGGCAGAGGTGGGCGAGATCAGGATCAGGTCGGAAACCCGCTCTATGCTCATCGTGCCCATATTCTATGAGGAGGCTCTGGCGGGCTTGATTCTCTTGGAGAGTGCTGAGAAGGGGGCCTTTGATCAAGAGGTAGTGGAGTTCGTCGAGGGCCTCTCGGCCCAGGCATCTATCGCCATTGGCAATGCCCGACGCTATCAAGAGCAGTTGAAGCGCGGTGAGTTACTGCGTCGCCGGGCCGACCAACTCGCGTCGGTCCTGGAGGTCAGCCAGGCGCTGCGTTCGGATCGGCCTCTGGAAGAGATATTGGAGGAAATCGCATACGCGATCCAGGAAAGCGTGGGGTTCAATCTGGTGTTGATCAGCGTGTTGGAGGGTGACCCGCCCTATCAACGTCGCGTGGCTGCTGCCGGCATCCCTATCGCCGCCTTTGAGCGCATGAAAACGGTGCGGCAGCCCTGGTCTGTTGTGGAAGAGGTGATGAGCGAGGAGTTCCGCATTAGCCAGAGTTACTACATCCCGGCTGAACGAGAGGCCCATTGGCGTGAGCGCCTGGATGTATATTATGAGGAGGAAGCGGCAGGCAGCACGCGCAAGCCTGGATACTGGCATCCCCGCGACATGCTGCTCGTCCCCCTCATAGGGCCTGGTGGAGACGTCAGGGGCCTCCTCTCAGTGGATCAGCCCCGCGATGGCCGCGTCCCTGACCGGGCCACTATCGAGGTGCTGGAGATTTTCGCGGCCCAGGCAGCGATCGCCATCGAAAACGCTCGCTTGGTGGAGGAACTGCAGCACCGCGCCGAAACATTGGCCTTATTCAACGAGGTCAGCCGCTCGGTCACGGCCAAACTCGAATTGAGCGCAGTGTTGAACACGGTTGTTGAGACAGCCACCCAATTGCTGGAGTGCGATCACAGCAGCATCTTTCTCCTGGATGCCGAGAGCGGGCGATACGTGCCACGGGCAGCATGCGGCTTCACGCTTGAGAGCCTCTCATCGCTTACCTGCGCCCCAGGCCAGGGGTTGGTGGGTGCAGTGGCCGAGAGCGGTATGCCACTTGCGGTTGATGATGTGAAACAGGATCCGCGTCCCGTACCCGGTCCTATAGGGGTTGAGATAGGTTCAGCGATGCTGGCTCCCCTCACGGTTGGCAATCAGGTCCTGGGGGTGCTGAGCATCAGCCACCGGGAGCCCCGCAGGTTCTCGCCAGCCGAGGTAGCGACGCTCTCGGCGTTGGCCGACCAGGTAGCCATGGCGGTGGAAAATGCGCGCCTGTTTGATGAGGTGCGTCGCTTTTCGCAGGAGTTGGAGCGGCGCGTCGAGGAGCGCACTCAGGCGCTGGCCGAGGCGATGGGGGAACTGACTGTAGAACGTGATCGGGTCGAGACACTCTACCGCATCACCTCCCAACTCTCTGTCAGCCTCGACCTGGACCACGTGTTGAACCGCGCCCTGGAGTTAGTCGTGGAGGCTGTGGGGGCCGAACGGGCATCCATCCTGATGCTGGATTCGGAGTCTGGGCGGTTAATCCACCGCGCCGCCCTGGGGGCGGGGGCCAATTTGCCTCCTGGTGGTGTTCCCACCCGCTTCCACCGGGGAGAAGGATTGGCAGGCTGGGTGATGGAGCAACGGGAGGCGGCCATTGTCCCGGATATTCGATTTGACCCGCGCTGGATCGAGGAGCGGGAGACAGTACGGGGATATTGCTCAGCGCTGGCGGTTCCTCTCTGTGTGGGTGATGAAGTGCTGGGCGCATTATTGCTGTTCCACACTCAGCCCGATTTCTTCAACGAGGATCACCTGCGCCTGGTGGAGACCGCTGCCACCCAGGTCGCCAATGCTGCCAACAACGCCGAACTCTACGGCCTGATCCGTGATCAGGCGGAGCGCCTGGGAAGCATGCTCAAGATCCACCAGGTCGAGGCTGCCAAGAGCCAGGCCATCCTGGAGGGCGTCGCAGATGGAGTGATGGTGGCTGATGCCCAGGGTAGAATTATCCTCTTCAACGCGGCTGCGGAACGCATTCTGGAATTGCCACGGCAGGAGGCTCTGGGGCGGACGACCGGCGAGATGCTCGGGCTGTATGGCAGCCAGGCGCGAGACTGGCTGGAGACGGTCGCCGGGTGGGCGAAGCAGCCCGAGACTTATGCCACAGATGAGTACCTGGCCGCCCGGTTAAACATCGGAGATCGTATTGTCAGCGTCCACCTGGCACCGGTGTTAATGGGCGATGAGTTTCTGGGCACCGTTTCGGTCTTCCGTGACGTCACAGCCGAGGTAGAGGCTGATCGCGCCAAGACAGAATTTGTCTCCATGGTCTCGCACGAATTGCGCACGCCGATGACCTCAATTAAAGGATACGCTGACCTGCTTCTGATGGGAGCGGCCGGTAAGTTGATGGAGGAACAGCGAAGATTTCTATCCATTATTAAAAAGAACACCGACCGCCTCGCCATGCTGGTCAATGACCTGCTCGACCTCTCGCGTATCGAGAGCGGGCGGGTGGCATTATCACCTGAAATGGTGCGCGTGGAGGGAATTATCGCTCAGGTCGTCGCCGCAATGGAAGGCCGGGCAGGGGATAAGGGGCTGACCTTGCGATCGGATGTGCCATACACTCTCCCCGAAATTATGGCCGATCCCGACCGCGTGGCTCAGATTCTGACCAATCTGGTGGAAAACGCCTGTCTGTACACACCAACCGGTGGCGAAATCGTGGTCTCAGCCCGTGTGTATAGCGACGAGGTGCACATTTCGGTGCGCGACACGGGCATCGGCATCGCGCCGGAAGATCAGAGGAAGGTCTTCGACCGCTTTTTCCGGGCTGAGCATCCGCTGGTGCAGGAGACGCCAGGCACGGGGCTAGGGCTTTCCATTGTCAAATCGCTGGTGGAGATGCACGGTGGGCGAGTTTGGGTGGAGAGCCGGTTGGGGAAGGGAAGCACGTTCACTTTCACCCTCCCCACCGCAGAAGCGGGGCAGGCGGAAAAAGTATTGGTCGTCGAGGGTGACTTCGACGTGGCCAGGCGGATTCAACTACGCCTGGCCGGAGACGGGCGGGAGGTGTTGATCGCGCAGCGGGGTGATGAGGCACTGGAGATGGCACAGCGTGAGCGCCCGGACTTGATCGCGCTGGACATGTTGCTCCCAGATGCTGATGGGTTTGCCATACTTGAGGAGTTAAAATCAAATCCCACTACGCGGGAGATTCCGGTGGTTGCCGTCTCCGAATTGCCTGACCAGGGTGAGTACCCGCGATTGGGGAATGCAATTATGGATGATGTGAAGCGACAAGAGGTGCTCGCTCTGGATACCGTCCGCTTCATAAACAGGCCATTCTCCGTCGAGGAGTTGGTAAAGCAGATTGAGACAGTCCTGTGGGAGAATAAGCAGTCTG
>QMOC01000116.1 GCA_003648085.1 Chloroflexota bacterium | reverse complement strand
CCCTCTCCCGCCCACTACAGGCCCCTGCCCATCCTCCAACGCTCACAAGCCGGCGTCGTAAGCGACACCGTCGGCGATCCATATTAACATTATACAGTATCCGCAGAAAAATTGCCAACCGGAGCGTTCCCGCCACTCGAATCCGCGTAGAGCCCAAAAAGTAAAGGCAGGGTTGTGTAACCCTGCCTCTACCTGCTTAAGTGCCTTGTTATTTGCCTTTGACTTTGATGACCTTTGGCTTTGTCTCCTCGGACTTAGGCAGAGTGAGCGTCAGCACGCCGTTCTCGAAGACCGCCTCGGCCTTATCTGCATCCACAGGCACGTTGAGCGTCAGCGTGCGCGAGAAGGCACCATAAGGCCGTTCCTGGAACAGGTACTCGACGTTCTCCAGCGGCGGCCGCAACTCCCCCCGGATGCTCAGAGTGTCACCTTCAATGGTAATATCCACCTCATCAGGGGTCAGCCCTGGCAACGATGCGGTGATGACAATCTCCTCCGGGGTCGTGTACACGTCTAGTGGGAGCCGGAACGGACGCTCCCGTGTGCCCTCTCCCCAATTTCGTGTCGGGCGCACGAAACTTTCCTCAAAGAGCCGATCCATTGCCTCGCGCAAGGTCATCATCTCGCGCCATGGATCCCAACGTGTCATAGTCATCTCATCACCTCCCTGCTTTCATAGGGACTTGTGGGGGGAGATTCAATCTCCCCCCATATTTGCTGATTACTTGCCCTTGGCCTTGACCTTGATCGTCTTGGGCCTGACCTCTTCGGCCTTGGGCAGGGTCAAGGTCAGAATACCGTTCTCGAACTCGGCCTCTGCGTCGTCGGCCACGACCGGGACCGGCAGAGTTAGCGAACGGCAGAAGGAGCCATAGCGACGCTCACGGCGAATGTAATTCTCCTCTTTGACCTCTTCCTCAGCCTTGGTCTCGCCCTTAATGGTCAGGGTGTCGCCAGCGATGCTGACATCCACATCCTCGGGCTTGACGCCGGGAATGGCCGTCTTGACAACGATGGCGTCATCGGTCTCATACATGTCTACGGCCAACGTTTCCGCCCCTAACGGGGCCAGCCACCCGGTTCGCGGCCTCACAAAACTTTCCTCAAAGAGTCTGTCCATCGCCTCCCGCAGGCTGATCAGGTCACGGAAGGGCTCCCAACGCACCAGACTTGTCATCTCTGCACCTCCTTACTTACCAGGTTTGATGGTAGAATCTCATACCGTTAACAAGCGTCCTTATTCTTAGCATCATTCCATTAGATCGGCATAAGAGCCGTATTAGAAATATACTAGAAATAGAAATGCCCCCGCAATGTGGGCAGGGGCAAGGCCCAAATGAACAATAAGGTACGGAGGCCCGGCTTCAGCCGGGAAATCCCCGCTGAAGCGGGGCCTCCGGATGGGGTCTTCGGATGTCTCTGGATGGTTTTTTCCTTCATGCCCCGGCGGGCAGTGATGGGAGAGACCCGCTTGAATTTTCAGACCCGCTCTCGGAGGATTGCTCTTTGCGGAAATCTATGAAGCGGTATCCCACCCCGCGCTCGGTGAGGATGTAGCGAGGGTGGGATGGATCGGGTTCGATCTTCTGCCGCAGGTAGGTGATGTATAGACGTAGGTAGTGGATTTCCTCACGATATTCGTAGCCCCAGACCTTGGCCAGCAACGTCTCGTAGGGCACCACCCAGCCAGCGTTTTCGATCAGGTGATAGAGCAGGCGGAATTCAGTGGGGCGCAACTTGATGCGCTTCCCTTCGACGATGACGTGTTGGCTGTTGAAATCCACACTTAACCGGTCATCAATGCGAAGGATGGCCTTTTCGGGCATCACCGGCCCCCGAGTGCGGCGCAGCACTGCTCTGACGCGGCTGACGAGTTCGCGTGCACCAAAGGGCTTGGTCACGTAATCGTCAGCCCCTAGTTCCAGCCCACGTACCTTGTCCTCCTCGTCGGCCCGAACGGTCAGCATAATCACCGGGACATTGGAGATCTCGCGCAGCATCTCCAACGTCTCGAAGCCATCCAGTTCGGGCATCATCACATCGAGGATGACCAGGTCGGGTAGGTGCGTGCGCACCTTATCAAGCGCCTCCAGACCGTTGTGGGCCTCTATCACCCGGTAGCCTTCCAGTTCCAGGTTCATACGGATGAAGCGCGTCATGCGGGCCTCGTCATCCACGACGAGGATAAGTTCACGTTGATTAGACATATTTAGCCACCCTGGCACACGCTACTCGCGGATGAAACTGACGATCTTCTCCTCTTCCTCGCTGGGCAGGATCTCCACGCAGTGGATGCGTGTCCAGGGGAAGATCACCTTGCTGCTTTCGGGGAGAATGTAGGAGACATCGCGGCCATCACGGCGCCTGACGTTGGTTACGACCAGCACCTGGTCGGTGGGTTCGGGAATGCGCTCTGTCTCGGCCACAATGGCATCCTCGTTTAATAAATGAATCATCACAGTATAAGGCATACGCTACCCTCCTGGGTCTATCCGTGGTTCATTGCCGGATGGTGATTTCCAGTTTGATGTGGCCCAACTGAAGTTCATCCCCATCCTTGAGCACATGAGGCAAATAGGGAGTTAAACGCTTTCCATTCAGAAAGGTGCCGTTGGCACTACCGACGTCCTCAACCAGGTAAGTCGGGCTGCGCTGGTGAATCTTACAATGGCGGCGCGAGACCCCACCTTCGAGTCCTCCATCAGGGGTGAGGTCCAGATCGGGAAAGATGCCGTGTGCTATATCGAGACGCCCGATATGCACTTCGGCTTTGGAGGGTAGTTGGACCTGGCGGCCCGTGGGCAGAACCTTGATGTGTAATGGGACGAGGAGGGCCTCGTCAGTCTCCTTAACGGGCTCGCCGACCGCGCACTTCGTTTGCGAAGTGGTCAGTTCGTCTTCGGTAAGTAGGCCAGTCCGCAGAGGGCCGCCGGTGGGCAGGTATAATCCGCATTCGCTGCAGAACAATGTGCCAGGACGATGTTTATGCCCGCAATACGGACATTCAATCATGGGGCCTTCTCCTTGGAGTAATGGTCAGGCTGCGTGTGCCATACTTGAGTTCTTTGTGTCCTCTGGCCGTTGGAGTTCCCTCTTTGGCAATACGTCCTGCCTCCAATAGCGCCGCCCGAGCCAATTGGCTCTCCCCCAGATCAAACAAGCGTGTGGCCATCATCTCCAGACGACGGGTTGCCGTGCTGATGTCTCCCCTCTTCAATGCGTCCCAGGCTCCTTCTTGCATACGGTAGAGGGTGACCCTGTTCAATGCATTTAGAATGGCTGTCGGCACCGGTTCAGGCGGTGGCTCAGTGGGTATGAAAGTACAGCGCACGTCGCGCCGGAGTTTATCCCCTTGGCGATCCAGTGCTGGTATATTGCCCGTGAGTTCGAGTTGCAACAGCCGGTGCTCTCCGGCCGGCCTCTGGGCTACACCAAGTTCCAACACGATGGTCAATGGCGCATTGGCCTGCAATGTGCCCAGGTTGATCACGCTATCCGTTGGGGTGAGGCGTTCCAGATAGGGCGAGATGCGAAATGCACTCTCCATCCATACACCCTCGGCAAAGCGGGGCTCCAGCGTTAACCCCTGGGCGAAGACCGTCCCTAGGCCGCGTATCCGCTGTTGTAACAGTGCGCGCACCTGACTAGGCGACGCGATGTAAGCGGAGACCCCCCCGCTCTGGGCTGCAATCTCATCGAGCAGGGCGTCGTTCCAGTCCTCGCCTATGCCCATAGCCGTGATGCCAATGCGGCGAGCCCCAGCCTGCCGGGCCTCGGCTATGCAACCTTCCTCGTCGCCGTAGGTCTGACCATCAGTTAGGAGGATCAGATGAGTGGTGACCCGGTCGCCGTGATGCTTTTCGAGTTCTGCCAGCCCGGCCCGTATACCTTGCAAAATCTCGGTGCCACCACCGGCCTGGATGGTGGAGATTTTGGCCTTAGCACGGGTGCGGTTGACGTTTGACTGGCTGGGCAGCACAACCTCGGCCCGATCGCTGAAAGTGACTACTGCCAGAGCGTCATCGTCGTGCAATTCGTCAACGATCTGGTGGGCCGCTCTCTTGACGTGTTCCAACCGTGCTCCCCGCATCGAGGTGCTACGGTCAATCACCAGGCATAAGTTAAGCGGGAGGCGTTCGGCCTGCGCGGTTGAGGCCGGTCGTATCTCTATCAGGAGATAGACCGTCTGCTCCTCGTAGAGAGAACTGAGTTGACTCTGGCTCAGCAGAATCTCCCAGGCAAGGGCCGCCTCCTCGCTTAATCCCAACTCGGCCCGCTGTCGGTCGTAAGCGCGGCGGCGATGTGGATCGCTCAGGACGGCGTAGGCAATCTGGAGTTCGTGGAACAGCGTTGTAGAGACATCCTCCGTCCGGCTGTCGGGATGGTAGCGGCGTGCCAGCGCACGATAGGCGCGCTTAATCTCCTCGTCCGTCGCGGATGGAGACACGCCCAGGATGGCGTAGTAGTCCTTTTCGATGTCTATGCTCATATTCCAACTTGTTCGTAGTGATGACTTCAGCGACTGAGATCGCTAAATACTGCGGAAGCCCCGCTTTAGCGGAAACTCCCCGGCTGAAGCCGGGCCTCCGGACGATTTTTCTAATTCGGCGATGGTTCTACCAGGATGGCCGTGATGTTGTCACGTCCTCCGGCCTGATTTGCGGCCGTGACCAGACCCTCGCATGCTGCCTGAAGCGAGTAGGAAGTCGTTACAATGTGGATCATCTCCGCCTCGCTCACCATACTCCATAGCCCGTCACTGCAAAGCAGCAGACGCCCCCCCTGAGGGATAGTTCGTATGTAAGTGTCCACTTCCAGCACACCTTTCTGGCCGACGGCACGATACAGCACGTTCTTCTGCGGGTGAATAGCGGCCTCCTCGCGCGTAAGTTGCCCTAACTCGACCAGACGGTCCACCAGCGAGTGATCGTGGGTGATCTGATCCAGTTTCCCCTCCGTGACAATGTAGGCCCGGCTATCTCCTACGTGGGCGACGTAGGCTCGCGGCCCGAGCACCAGCGCGCAGGTCAGGGTTGTGCCCCCACCGGGCACTTGATCCGCCACCGCCCTATTGGCCGCTCGCACTGCATCCACGAGCATCTCCTTCAGCGCAGGTTGCTCCGTGCCACGCTCATTGCTGACGAGTGTCGGCAGATAGAATTGGTGCATGATGCGATGAGCCACGATGCGGGCTGCCAAAGAACTGGCGACCTCTCCAGCCTGGTGTCCTCCCATACCGTCGGCCAGGACGAAAAGCCCAAACGGGGGGAGCGCATCGTCACCATCGTGAGTGGCTGTGATTATGAGCGCTGCATCCTCATTGTGGCGGCGCACCTCACCCACGTCGGTGGCCCACCCGACTTTGAGCCTGGGACGGGCGGTGGCAGCCACAGGCGGGGACGGGGGATTTGGCGATGTGGATGTTTTCCTCACCCCTAGAAGACTACGTATGAGTTGCATAGCTACTCTCTCCCACTAAACAGTGCAGCCTCAGGCAGGGAGCGCATACACGTAACGGTCGGTGGATCCAATGTAGACCACGCCGTCCACTATCACAGGCGACGACGTCACTGCTCCCTCAGTCTGAAAGCGCCACCGCAAAGCGCCCGTTTGGGCATCCAGGCTGTAG
This sequence comes from Chloroflexota bacterium, assembly GCA_003648085.1. Taxonomy (GTDB): domain Bacteria; phylum Chloroflexota; class Anaerolineae; order B4-G1; family B4-G1; genus B30-G15. The sequence continues at coordinate 1,923 of QMOC01000116.1, read as the reverse complement.
ATAGCCCCATCTACCGAACCAAAGTATACCGCCCCTTCGTCCACGGCGGGGGAAGAAGTCACCTGACCGTCCGTAGCATAACGCCACACCAGATGACCACTCTCGGCATTCAGAGCGTAGAGGTAGCCATCCACGGAGCCAATGAAGACCAGGCCCCCGCTGACGGCAGGTGAGGACACGACCGGTCCACCGGTGCGATAGCGCCACACCGACCAGCCCGAGCGGATGTCCAGGCTGTAAACGTGCCAGTCCTGGCTGCCCACATAGACCATCTCCTCGGCGAGGGCGGGGGATGAGGTCACGCCACGCCGGGCACGAAAGCGCCAGCGCAATTGACCACTGATGTCTACAGCGTAGACCATTCCTCCCTCACATCCCACGTAGATCGCGTCATTTCCGATGGCTGGCGACGAACGCACCGGTCCCTCTGCCTCGAACACCCAGGCGACACGGCCGCTATGTATATTGGCCGCATAGAGGTGTTGATCGTCGGAGCCAAAGAATACGTGATTAAAGGCGACGCGGGGCGATGACCACACACACCCTTGAGTGGGACAGGTCCAAAAGATGCGCCCCGTATCAGCGTTGATCGCATACAGCGCCCGGTCTGCGGAACCGACGAACACACGCCCTTCGTGCACGCAGGGGGACGAAGCAATACCTCCTTCGGTAGCGTACTTCCACAGGAACTTCCCATTCTCGGCATTGATAGCGTAGAGATTGTGGTCGTAAGAGCCGACGTAGAGGATGCCGTTATGTACCGCCGGTGAGGAGCGGACTTCGTCCTCGCACGCGAAGCGCCACAGGGCCACGACGTCGCTGCTGATGAAGGCCGGAGTGCCGAAAGAGGTTGTTCCGGTGATACCACGGGTGGAACTCAGGCTCATCAGTGCGCGCTTCATCTCCTCGACCGAGCCGTAGCGCCTGTTGGCGTCGTATTCCACCGCTCGGTTGATGATTTCCACCAATTCACGGGATACGCTGGGATTGGTTCTGTGAATGGGACGTTCGTGGAAGGAGAACGGCGGCTCCAGTCGTGGATCCTGTTTGCTGAGCAGGTGATGCATCGTGGCTCCCAGAGCGTAAATATCCACTCGGGGTTCGGCGATGCCTCGATACTGCTCCGGCGGTGAGTAACCCTCGGTGCCGATCATAGTGCCTTTCTGGTCAACCTGGAAGATCTTGGCGATGCCGAAATCCACCAGCCGAATGCGGCCATGGTTATCGAGCATGATGTTGGAGGGCTTGATGTCACGAAAGATGATTGGCTGCGGCTTATGGCTGTGTAGGTAACTCAGCACTTCGCAGATCTGAATAGCCCAGTTCACCACCTGAGCCTCGGGCAGGAAGCCAGGCGTCTCAAGCAGGAGGGCTTCCAGGTCCTTACCATCTACGTACTCGAGGACAAGGTAACTGCGGTCGCCCTCATTGAAATAATCATAGACCTGAACAATACCGGGATGGCTGAGGGTGGCGAGGATACTGGCTTCGCGCTCGAAACTGCGTTTGATCATAGCCCGCACCTGGGGATCCGTGGCAGTATTGAGCATCTCCTTGACGACGCATAGGCGGGTGACGTTGGGGAAGCGCAGATCCTGGGCCTTGTAGACGGCGCTCATGCCACCAAGCCCCAGCACTCCCAGAACACGGTAGCGGTTCTGAAGCAAGTGACCATCGGGAAGTCGCCCCTTGACGTGTTCAGGTTGTCGGGGCGGGGAAATGCCTGGCTGTGCTGCCGGCTCTTTTGAAGAGGGGGAGGATGGGATGCGCGGCTCTTGCGAAGGTTCGGCCTCTGGCGCGGCAGGTCCACTGGAAGAAAAATCGGTTATCTCAATATGCCGAGTCTCAAGAGACTTCATATCCCGATTCCTGCATACGCTTAACGTATTGTGAATTATAGAGCCAAGTGAGTAAACATGCAAT
>QMOC01000115.1 GCA_003648085.1 Chloroflexota bacterium | reverse complement strand
TTCCTCCGCCGTTTTCGTGCTGGAGTACACCGACTTCCACCGTCTGGTCGCTCACCCCGAACGCATATCCGCCTATCGTCATATGGCGGAAATCCTCCGTTGTGCCGCCCGGGCGGTAGCGACACTTTTGATTGACGATCCTGAAAGGTTGGATGCCGTTCAGGACCCCTATGCCCGACGGTTGATCCATAGTCTGTTGACCAGCCATCTCTTCGCCCCCCACCTCGTCGAGCAACTGAAAGCCACTTTGGAAGAAAAGGTGCCATCGCCGGATGGTAAGCCACCCAACCTCCTGTCCGGACGGTCGCCGGGCGACATTATGCGCGATGTGGTGACCATCGTGCAGGCGCTTGGTTTCGATGAACTGTACCTCCTGGTGGACGGATTGAACAACCTGCCGGAGACACGGAATCTTGATGTGGCCGAGGCGCTGCTGAGGCATCTAGTGAACGATTCCGCTTTTCTGGACGTACCGCACCTGCGGGTCAAACTCTTTCTCCCGGATAGGTGGGAACCGCTTGTAGCCGACTGCGAAGGTGTGCGCAGCGGACGCATACATCTGCTGAGATTACAGTGGGACGGGGAATCGCTCCTGGAGATGCTCCGAATGCGCCTCCAGGTCGCCGGTGTGGAGAGCCTGAACCGTCTGGCCGTGGAGGAGATCTATCCGCCGGAACTGGACAAGGCGTTGGCCCGCGAGGCGGAGGGCTCGCCGCGTCGCCTGATCGAACTAGGAAAGGCGCTGTTGTGCCTGCGGGCATTGGGTTGGGAAGAGAGTGGCCGTGACCCATCCGAAGCCCGATTACGAACCGAGGATTGGGCCACGATGCTGGAGTATGGCCTGCGCCGAGCCGCCGGAGGCTAAGGCTTTTGTCGGATAAATGCAAGCCAGGTGCAAGGGAGATGTCAGGTAGTTGTCATCAAATGTATGCTTGCTGTTGTATAATGGTAATAGGTATCTTTTCAATATTCTGGGGCAGCACGTAGGGCAAATTGGCAATTTGCCCCACACCCCCCAAGTTATTGAGAGGATACGGTAATGGTCTGGCCTGACCGCTTGCATTTCTGCGTTCCCTTGCGTCCTACAACCTACACTCATCGCTTTGGAGGCTTAGTGCTATGAACACACCTATCGCCCCTGACTCGTCCACCTCCGATGGCTATGCGCTTCCTTACGATCCGGATAAATTCGCCGCTCGTTCGGGGGAGATAGAGTTGATATCCCAGAAGGTCTCGATTCGGCAGACGGCGGGTGATCATCCTATCACCCGCCCTCTCGTCGAGTTCTACAGCGTGTTGGGCCAGGGCAAATCCTGGTTGCTCGCTCATTTGCATAACAAGTTCCGTCACGACCCCGGGGCAGCATCCTCTGTGTCCTCATACCGTCCTTCTCTTAGTACGTTGATAGACCTGCGCGATTTCCCCGTTCGAGAAAAGGCTCCTGCTCTCCTTCGTTCCCTGACCGACCAACTCCACAAGCAACTCGACGAGGCGGCAGCGGGCAAATTGCCGGTTATTTCGCCGGACAAATCCGTCGAGGCCACAGCCGAAGCGTTAGGCAAATATCTGCGAGAGTTGGGTCAAACGTGGGTTCCGGTCTTGCTTTTCGATACCGCCGATCGGGCGGATGATGAGTTCCTGGATTGGATTGAGGAGAACCTGATCTACCACGCCATCCGTGACGACACCGTCGTCTTCGTCTTCGCCGGGCGCACCCGTTTGCGCTGGACGAAGTTCGAGGTGCGCCGGCGCGTGGAGCCGCGAGAACTCCCTCCCTTTGACCGGCCTCAGACGGGCGAGCAGATAGAGCGGCTGACGGAGGGGGAGAAACCCTCCGATGAGGTCACCGCTGCGCTGTGGAGTTACTCCTTCGGTCATCCTCTCACCACGCGGGTGATTTACGACGCGCTCCGCCGCTTGCATCCCGACGCCCCGCTGGACAACATAAAGGCGCGTGAGACGGACATTGCACAGGCGGTGCACGGCCTGATCGAGAGGCATTTTTTGAGCCCTGTAGCGCGGCCGGAGTTGCGAGAACTGATGTGGGACATCTGCGTGTTGCGTAAGTTCAACGTCGCGCATCTACGCGAGTTCACCGAAGACGCCGACCGTTCGGACGCATTCTATCTCGAAATCATCCGCACCCTGGTCGCCAGCACGCTCGTGCGCTGGAGTTCAAAGGCCGGCGGGTATATGCTTGATCCCGTGGTGCGCCGGATTATGGCGCGGAATTTGCAGATGCGGGAGCCAGCACATTACCTGGAGCAGCATAAGAAAGCGGCAGCGATGTATGAAGGGTGGATCGACGAACACCCACGCAACGCCGGTGATTTCCTGATCGAGCGGCTGTACCATCAGTCGGAGGTCTGGCGGATGCAGGGAATGCCCGATGATGAAATCGCCTCACGCCGGATTAAGGAATTTCAAGCGTGGCTCAACCGGCTTAGAGAGGAGCCCCGGGTGCAGTGGGATTTGCCCGACGTCGCCCGCACGCTGGACGAACGGCTGCTGAAGCGGGGGAAAGAGGACGTGGATCTACGAATCGCGCTGGGCGGGCTGCAGGAGGCTGCACGTCCATTTATCGCCCAATATGCTTGAGGCAGAAATCCCTATTCACACCCTCCACCGACCGGCCCACCGCTTCCGACGGTGGGTTTTTGCTATATGGCAGCGAAAGTGCAAACTTTACTTGACAGACGCCTTGTTTTTGTCGTATAATGACAATGTACTCCATCCGACATCAACCCGCTATTCACTCTGCAGGAGGTTATAATGAGCAGCATATCGGCTATCGTCCCAAAGACGCGCCGTCTCATCGGCCGCGAAGCCGAAGAGCAAATCCTGCGCCAGGCCATCGAAGGTGATGGCCTGCGCGTCGTTTACATCACCGGGAAGGCCGGTTTGGGCAAGACCCGCCTTCTGGAGCATCTCCCCACCATCATCGGCACATCACGCAACAGCGATGACTGCCTCTGGAGCGGCATCGTTGACCTTTACGATCCGGAGAAACACAGCAACAGCGGCCTGGAGGCAGCCATTGCCAACGCGCTGGATCCAGAACGTCAAGCGTTCGCGGGTTATTGGAAAGCCCGCAAGGAGTTCGAGCGGCAACGCCGCGCCGGGGCCGATCCGTATACTCTGGAGCAACTGCGCAAGGAGTTGATCGAGAAATTCAGCAAGGACTTCAACACCCTCAGCCGGGAGAAGCGTCCTATCATCGCCCTGGATACGGTCGAACTCGTCCAGTATGAAAGCGACATCGTGCAGCAGGTGTGCGGGATCGAGCCGCAGGGCATCGAGGTGCGCGAGTGGTTGACGCTGAACCTGCCACGCCTGGAAAACGCTGTCTTCGTCCTGGCCGGGCGACCCAAGCCGGAACTGGCGCAGGACCTGCGCCGGGCGTTCGGCGAACGGCTGGTGGAGATCGAACTGCAGCCGTGGCCCAGTGAGGAGCAGACACTGGAGTACTTCGCCGCCGTGGAGGAGGAACTCCCTCCCGCTAGACGAGAACCCCTGAGCGATATGTCCGCTGACTGGCGGCGGGTGGTGCACTACTACACCGGCGGCCATCCGCTCAAGGTCACACTCACCATCGAACTGTTGTTGATGCGCCTTTCGCTGCCGCTGTCCTTCGGCGACCCGCTTGAGGAAGCGTTGCAGCGCACGCCCGCACAACTGGCCGAGATTCAGGAGCAGGTAGAGCGAGAACTGGTTGATAGGCTGATGAAGATGAAGGGGGAGGATGAACCGGCAACCGTGTTGTACTACATGGCGGTGGCCCGCAAGGGGATGGACGCCCGCCTGCTGCACTACCTGCTGGGCGAGGGATGGCCGGAGAAGCGCTGTCGGCGTGTGTTGCGGAGTTTGCGACGCTGGTCCTTCGTCAAGACGCGCCCTCGTAGCGGCGTACTGTTTCTGCACGACGAGATGTATGATTTGCTAGAACGACATGCACCGGTGCCCGACCGTGAATGGGTGGCCGGGCGCATCGCCGAGTACTATCAGCAGCGCATCGAGGACTTGCAGGCGGCCGGCCTCTCGACCGAGCGGCGCAGGCGACGCTGGCAGACCCTACAGACGGAGCAACTTTACTACAAACTGCTGGCGGATCGGCAGGCCGGATATGCTGATTACAGGCGGCGGGCGGTCGAGGCCATCTTCACCCACCAGGTGGGCTTCGATATGTCATTGCGGGACGAAATGCTGCGCTTCTTCCACGACCACGACGCACCGATCATCTGGCAGCGCATTAACCGCGATAGCGCCGTCCTGTGGGTGGAGCGTTACAACGCCATGGGCCTCCACGAGCGAGCCTATCAGGTCGCTGCCGATGTTCTTGCCAGCGACCGCCCTGACTTCGTGGGCGGGCGTGACGATCCGTTGTTCATGGCCGCGCTGCTGGCGGGACAGGGCACCGCATTGGCGATGCAGGGCAGGGACTTAGGACAGGCAGCCCAACTGTTGCAAGATGCCATCGCCAGACTGGAGCCTGCATCTCCGCCTGGAGAAGAATGGAACCGGGCACGCATACTGGGGAGCGCTTACAACAGGTTAGGATACATCGGCTTTATGCAAAAGAAGTACACCCCGGCTATAGATGCGTACACGAAGGCGCTGCCCTACCTGCGGCAGGCGCAACTGTGGGCCCACTTAGCCGACGCCGAGAAGAACCTGGCCCGCGTCTACAGTCTGTTGGGTAGGCATCGCGAGGCGGTGGCTTTGTGTGATGATAGCCTGGAACTCTTCCAGCGGGCCAATAACCACTACGGTGAGGCCTACAGTCTGAATGTGTTGGGACAGATTCGCACCGATATGGAGCACTTCTACCGGGGCTACATCCATTCTAGGGAGGCACTGGACATCTTTCGGCAACTGAAGCATCGGCGCGGCATCGGCCTGGCACTCTACGCGCTGGGTGAGGCGACCCGCAAGCGGGCCTCCTTTGAGGAATATACCCTCGGCGAGGCGGAAAGACTGTTCCACGAGGCGGAGGACCATCTCGAAGAAGCACAGGAATACCTGACCGAGCCGCTGCGCCGGGCCTACGCCCGCAACGAACTGGGTTGCGTCTACCGGGACTGGGCCGCCGTCCGCCGGCGGCACGAGCGGAGCTTCACTGAGCTCTTGGGGCAAGCCAGGAAGCATCTTGAGGAAGCCGCCGAAGTAAAGGAGGTCACGCCGGAGTGGCGCACCCACAAGGCCGATTGCTACGAAGACCTGGCCCAGGTGGAATTCATCCGTGGTCCGGAGGGGTACGCGGAGGCGCTCAATTGGTTGGACGAGGCGGAGGGCAGCATTGAGCCGCAATATCGCATCACAGAGCAGGGGCTGCCTGCGATCGAGGAACCGGTGCAGGGCTACTGGGTCATGCTGGGCAAGACCGAACTCCTGCGCGGGCATATCGCCTTTGCCGAAGGACGGGCGAAGGAAGATTCAGGCCAGGACCCAGATCCCGACTATCAGAAGGCGATCCAGCACTATGTCCTCGCCACTGCCTACTTTGAGGCCTTCTCGCCCCAGGCCCACGAATTGAAGACCACGCTGGATAGTATGTACGACCGGCTGCGCAAACTCTCCGTCCGCCGGCTGGCCCGCTTGCGCTCATACGCCGAGGATGTCGCCGGTGGCTACAATCTCGATGTAGCCCGTTTCCTGGATATGTTCGATAGCACACTGGGTGCTATCAAGTTGATCAGTGAAGAGAGGCTCGTATGACACCCGAACTAGCCAGCAAGAGCACAGCGGGATTCCCTCATCCTCGTCCACCCCATCGGTCGGTCTCGCTGTTCACGACGGACCGTCCCGAAAGCGCTGCCCCGGAGCAGCCCGCCGTCGAATTAGTGGATGAGGAAGCGGAAAACCCCAAGACGCAGCCACCACCGGAGTTCTTCGACAGTCAGTGCACCTGCAACTGACATCCCGTGATCCACGTCCTCTCCACTCCGGTCCTTTACTCACTGGAACTCACCCCCGTCTGCAACAACCGCTGCCGGGGGTGTTCCAACGTTTTCGCCGAGGCGCGGGTGGCACGTACTGTCCCACCACCCCTCGGCGCGGCGGAGTGGGGCGTCGTCCTCGACCACATCGCCCCCTACGCCGAGCAACTTAAACTCACCGGCGGTGAGCCCACGCTGCACCCGGAGTTCGAGGCCATCGTCCGCCGCGTGAGCGACCTGGGGCTGAACTTCACGCTCTTCACCAACGCTCGCTGGCCCGACCCCGAGCGTCTGGTACACTTCCTCGCCGATGTTCCCCAATGTGTGGGCCTCCTCGTCTCGCTCCACGGCCCCACCGCTCCCGTTCACGAAGCCTTCACCGGCGTGCCCGGCTCTTTCGAGGAGACCGTCGCCAACATCCGGCTGGCGACATCGGCCGGGCTGCTCGTCGCCACCAGCACCGTCATCACACGCCAGAGCCACGATCGTATCGCCGAGACGGTGGCGCTGGCAGCCGATTTGGGCGCCGATCACGCCGTCGTCAGCCGTTACCTGGGCGAGCCGCTGCCGGATGTGGAGCCTACAGTCGGGGAACTCCTGACCGCCGTTCACACAATAGAGGAGTTGCGCCGCTCAGGCGCACGGGTGCGGTACGGCGACTGCATCCCCCAATGCTTCGTCGAGAACTCCTCCACCGGCTGCCTGGCGGGGGTGGCCTACTGCGCGATTGATCCCTGGGGCAACCTGCGGCCCTGCAACCACTCCCCAACCGTTGCCGGGAGTTTGTTGAATCAGCCGGTTGAAACCCTTTGGCACTCGGCGGCGATGGAGCAATGGCGCAGCCTGATCCCTGCCGCGTGCCACACCTGCGCCGAGTTCCCCCGCTGTCATGGCGGGTGCCGCGCACTGGCCGAACTGCGCCCCGAACGGCGCGATCCGCTGGTGGGTGCGCCTCTGGCCCAGGCCCGCCCGCCCGAACGACTCAGGTTGTATGAGGGGCTGAGGCCGGTGAGGCGGTATCGCATCCGCCGCGAGGACTTCGGCTACGTGCTGATGCGGGGCAACCGGATCGCGCCGCTGCCGTTTGAGGATGAGCCCATCCTGGAGGCCTGCGACGGTCAGACCACCCTGCGGCAGATCGAGCGTCGCTTCGGGCAGCACGGGCTGAGCCTGGTGGCAGCGCTGTACCGGAAGGGATTGCTAGAACTGGAACCTGCAGCCTGAGCGAGGACACTGCGCTCATTGGCGGGGAGAGGGGTACCCCTCTCCCCGCTTTGCTTTGGAACAGGTAGATGTCAGGTTCGGGCAGGCCAAGTGCAAGCCGGACATTGGCTCTCTCGTATGTTCTTCCTGGGTAAATGCCGCCTTCGTGTGGGTCAGTTTCAGCACTTGTGTGATACAATGAAAGCGTAGGTGGAGAGAAGGAAAGGCTGAGGGGGTGGGAAATGGTCAATATATCCGCGAGCAGGGCATTGGCAGGGATCATCGCGCTATTGGTCGGCATCGGATTACTGTTGGGTCTGGCGCTGACCGACTCCGATCTTGTGAACCCCATCAAAAGCGTGGCCGAATTTCAGCGCGATCAGACGGAAACGCAACGCATCGCTCAGGAGAACGAGATCACTTTGCAGCAGT
>QMOC01000114.1 GCA_003648085.1 Chloroflexota bacterium | reverse complement strand
GTGCAATCTGCGCTGCAAGGGGTGCTACGCCAGTTCCGGCAACAACAGCGAGAAACTGGACTGGGAGGTCTTCGACCGCATCATCACCGAGGCCAAGACGCTGTGGGGTTCGGGTTTCATCGTCATCTCCGGCGGTGAACCGCTGGCCTACCGCTCGCACGGCAGGGGGGTCCTGGACGCGGCGGCCAGACATCAGGACGTCTTCTTTCTGATGTATACCAACGGCACGCTGATCGACGAAAAAGTGGCGGCCCGCATGGCCGAGGTGGGCAACCTGACTCCGGCCATCTCCGTCGAGGGATGGGAGGAGCGTACCGACGCCCGGCGTGGCAAGGGGGTCTTCCGGCGGGTGCTGGCGGCGATGGCCCACCTGCGCCGGGCCGGGGTTCCCTTTGGCATTTCGCTGACCGCCACGCGGGAGAACTGCGAGGAGATCCTCTCCGACGAGTTTCTCGACTTCTTCTTTGAGGAGCAGGGGGCCGTCTACGGCTGGATCTTCCAGTATATGCCGATCGGGCGAGGCTTCACGCTCGACCTGCTTCCCACACCGGAACAGAGGCTCTGGATGTGGCAGCGGACGTGGCAGGTAGTGCGCGAGAAACGATACTTTCTGGCCGACTTCTGGAACCTGGGCAGCTGCTCGGACGGGTGCATCTCGGCCGGTCGCCAGGGTGGTTACCTCTACATCGACTGGAACGGGAAGGTGATGCCCTGCGTCTTCGTTCCTTACTCGCCGGTCAACATCAACGAGGTCTACCAACAAGGGAAGACGCTGAACGACGTCCTGGAAGAGCCGTTCTTCCGGGCCATCCGCGAGTGGCAGGACAGGTATGGCTACGCGGCGAGCAGACCAGACGAGACCGGGAACTGGCTGATGCCCTGCATCATCCGCGACCATCACGCGGAGTTCCGGCGCATCCTGGAGATGACCGAGCCCGACCCGGAGGACGAGGCCGCGCTGCAGGCGATGACGGACCCGGCCTACCGCGAGGGGCTGATCGCATACGACGAGGCGCTGGCGCGGGTGCTGGACCCCGTCTGGAACCAGGAGTATCTCGGGAGCAATGGCCGAACTGCACCTTGACCCAGGTACGTTGACGGAGAATCTGACCGCCTTCATCGGCCGGGCAGTCGAGGCCTTCCGGCGCGCGGGGGCCATTGTGGGTTTGAGCGGAGGGATCGACTCGGCGGTGGTCGCGGCCCTTGCGGCACGTGCCCTGGGCCCGCAGCGGGTCCTGGGGCTGATCATGCCGGAGCGTGACAGCGAACCCCGCAGTAGGCGGGATGCGCTCCGTCTGGCTCGCAGCCTGGGTATCCGTTGCCGAGTCGTCAACCTGACACCCCCTCTGGTGCTGCTGGGCGTGCACCGGCAGGTGCCTCTATGGGTGCTGCCCACCCGCCGCCTTCGGGAGAAGGCGGTTCGCCGTTACTATGCCCGCTACGCCGAGACGTTGGGGCAAGGGGAGACGCCCTTCTCCGCCGTCATCCTCGGCACGCGGGGATTGGAGGGCCCGTGGCTCGACCAGAGTGTCGCCTATCACCGGGTCAAGGCGCGGCTGCGTATGACCGTGCTCTACTACCACGCCGAACTGGAGAACCTGCTCGTACTGGGCACCTGCAATCGCACGGAGTTGGCAGTCGGCTTCTTCGTCAAACACGGCGATGCCTCGGCCGATGTGGCTCCCCTGGCCGGGCTGTACAAGACGCAGGTGCGCCGCCTGGCAGCCCATCTCGGCATCCCGGTCGAGATCCTCAGCCGGCCACCTTCGCCCGACCTGTTGCCTGGCCTGACCGATGAGTTCGCCATCGGGATGGAGTACGCTACGCTGGATCGAGTCTTGTGGCGATTGGAGCGAGGGGAGGATCCCGATAGTATCGCGACCGCGCTGGGGCTCGACCCGGCGCAGGTACGTTATGTACAGGAACTGACATGTCGCTCGGCTCACATGAGGGCCCCGGCCATCACTCCACCCCAAATGCACAGAGACGTGGAGGTCCGAGAATGAACAGTCGCTCCCCCTCCATCGCCAAAAACGTGCCGCTGCGCCGCATCAGCCTGGCCCAGTTCACGTCATTGGCGGCCACTTATGCCATCTACTTCGCCTCGATGGCGTTGGTGGAAGAGGAGACCCACTCCAGTGCCCAGATGGGGATGATGGTCTTTTGCTCCACTCTTCCGGGTTTCCTGTTTGGGATGCTGGCTGGCGTGGTGGTGGACCGGTACGACCGGCGGCACGTCCTGGTGATCGGTAACCTCCTCCGCCTGCTTGTCTCGGTCGGCTTCGCGGCGTCCACCCACTGGCTGGAGGGATCATGCCTCCTGGCCGCTGTGTACGCCGGCAACTTCGTTCTGTCGGCGGTCGCCCAGTTCACCACCTCCGCAGAGGGGGCTGTCATTCCCCACTTCGTGCCGTCGGAGCGGCTCCGGGCTGCCAACTCCATCTTCCAGGTGGCAACGCTGGGGGCTCAGGGGGCAGGGACCGTGATCCTTGCCCCGTTGCTGCTCCGCGTGGGTGGTGCGCCAGCGGCCGGGCTGGGTGCCATTCCCCTCTTTGGAACGTCTGCCTGGATGTGTGCCCGCCTTCCCCGCCGGCTGGGCGGAAGGAACGATGCAGGGCTGTCTCATACGTGGGCATCGCTCCGCAAGGACCTCCAGGCCGGGTGGCGGTTCGTGGCCGACAATCCATCGGTGCGCTGGGCCATCGGAAGCCTCGTGCTCATGTCTTCTCTCTCCCTTGCCCTGACGACGCTCGTGCCCGGCCTGGCGGCACGCGTCTGGGGCGTGCCGATAGAGCATGTCGCCTACCTGGCCGTGCCCGGAGGCCTGGGCTTCGGCCTGGGGGCGTGGCTGGTCGGACGGCGCGGAGGTCGCCTGAGGGAGGAAGCGTGGGTCGGCACGGGATTGCTGCTCCTGGGCACAGGGCTGGCCCTGCTGCCCACTCTCCGCGCCCTGCAGGGACCGTACGTCCTGCTGTTCCTGCTGCTGTCTGTTGGGCTGGGGATTTCGTTTGCACTGGTCATCGTTCCGGCCCGTACGGTGGTGCAGGAGCGCTCGCCGGACGAGGTGCGAGGGCGGGTGCTCTCTACCCAGTTGTTTCTGAGCAACCTCGCCTCCACGTTGCCCCTGCCCCTGACGGGAGGCCTGGCGGACCTCCTCGGTTTCCGGCGGGTGTTCTCGCTGCTGGCATTGATCGCCCTTGGCGCCGGGGCGGTGAGCGCCCGGCACGCACGGGGATGAGATGCGTGAAACATAAATATAAGGAGGTGAGGTGCGCGGCGGATCACGAGAGACGTCTGGGAAAGGTCGGGCTGGCTTCGTGAGATCGAACAAGGAGGTGTGCAGATGGCGAAATGGATCGAGAAGAGCCTGCTGCTGGGCTTGGGTGTGCTGACGCTGACCCGTGACAGGGTGGTTCGGTTCGTGGACAAACTGGTCGAGGAAGGGGAGGTCAGGCCGGAAGAGGCCCCTGGCGTCATCGACCGGCTGGTGGCGCGGGGCGAGGAGGAGCGGGAGGAACTGCGCAAACTGGTGCGCCAGGAACTCGACCGTGTGACCCCCGTCTCCCGCCAGGACATCGAGGAACTGAACCGCAAGATCGACGAACTGGCCGCCCGGGTCGAGGAGCTGGCGGGCCGGAAAGGGACGAAGAAGCAGGCGGAGTGAGCACATCGTCACAGGGAAAGGGCGGGGGGGCGTCTCCGCGTTAAGCACTGCGTGGACGCTCCCCCGGCTCTGCGGGATCAGGCAAGGGACACCCTGCCCCACGATATGCCCGGCAGGAGAGATTCGATGACCGAACAGAATCGAACCGCACAGCATCCCCTGTGGGCCCGCGTCCTGGCCGGCCTCCTCCTCGCCCTGTGTCTCCTCTACATCGGCAACCCCTCGGGCGGGGTGGCGGAGGTCCTGCTGGACAACGTGCCGGTGGTCGGCAACCTGGACGAGGGAGTGGCTGCCTATCTGGCCCTGATGGCCCTGCGCTATCTGGGGGTCAGGGTCCCCGGCCTCAGCGGCCGCAGGGAGTAGAGGAGGCGATGGGAAGATGAGTTTGAAGACCAGCCTGGTGCGGCAGTTCATCCGCCGCCTGAGCCCCCAGGACGTGCTCGACCTGGCCGGGGAGGCGGTGCGGGAATGGATGGCCCGGATGCCGGTGGAGGAGCGGACGGCCTTCCTGAGCCGCTTGGTGGAGGAGAACCTGGGTGCAGCCCTGCAGGGGCTGGGGCGGGAGGAGCGGGCCGCACTGATGAACGGGGTGCTGCCCGTGATCGCCCGCCACTTCCCGCTGGAGGAGGTGGACATCCTGGGGGCGTTCGCCGACTTCGAGCCCCCGCAGACGCCGGACTGGGACGGGCTGTAGCCGATGCGCGTTGCCATCACCGTCGACTCGTTTCGCGACGGGGTGGGAGGCGTGGCCACGGCCGTGGCCGCGCTGGCCCGCGCGCTGCGGGCGGCGGGCCACACGGTGCGCGTCTTCACCGCCGCCGACCCCTCCCACGTCGCGCTCGAACTGGACGTGGCCGGGTTCCCGGCGTTGCACTACGAACGGCTGCCCGGCGGCCGGATCGTCGTCGCACCGGTCGGTCTGGCACGGGCGCTGGCCGCCTTTCGGCCCGACGTGATCCACAACCACTCGATGGCCGCGATAGGTATCCAGGCCCTGGCAGCGGCTCGCTGGCTGGGCGTCCCCCTCCTGGGCACCTGTCATGTCTACCTGGCCGGTTTCCTCGGGTACGCACCGCTGCCGCTGGACCGGGTGCCCCTGATGGGCGAGGCCGCCTGGCGCTACACGGTCACTTTCTTCAACCGCTTCCCCTTCGTCACCACTCCTTCGCAGGTGATGGCGCGGGAGTTGACCGCCCACGGCCTCCGTGTGCCCGTGGTGGCCGTCTCCAACGGCGTGGACACGTACCGATTCCGTCCCGGACCGAAGGCCGGCAGCAGGGACACCCTGACGGTCCTGCACGTGGGGCGATTGAGTTACGAGAAGAACGTGGATCTCCTGTTACGTGCCTTTGCGCGGGCTGCCAGGCAGCATCCCACGGCCCGGCTAGTCATCGTCGGCGACGGGCCCGACCGGGAGGCGCTGACCCGACTGGCCGGCGAACTGGGGCTGAGCCAGAGCGTGCGCTTCACCGGCTTCGTTCCCCACGACCAACTGCCAGCGCTCTACCAGGCCGCGGACCTGTTCGCCACCGCTTCGACCATCGAGACGCAGGGTCTGGTGGTGCTGGAGGCGATGGCCTGCGGCCTGCCGGTGGTCGGCGTAGACGCGCTGGCGCTGCCGGAGGCGATCCATCACGGCGTCAACGGCTTCCTGGCGCCGGCGGGGGACGGGGAAGCGCTGGCGCAGCACCTGGCACGCCTGGTCGCCGATGCCGACCTGCGACGTCGCATGGGGGCGGCCTCTCGCCGTCTGGCCGAGAGGCACAGTATGGAGCGGGTCGTCGCCCGTTACGAGCGTCTCTATCGCGAGGTCGCTGCCGCCTCTCCGCCCCCTTTGCCGCCGGCCTGGATGCGCCGTGTGGGCCGGTTGTGGAGACCGCTGGCGGATGGCCTGCGCATCGGGCGTGGAGGGCACGACAGTGTCACCTGACGTCGGCGGAGGAATGGCATGCTCCGTCCGGATCCAACGGTTCCCGCCCTGGGGGTTGCGCTGATGGGTACGCTGGTAACGTCGTGGCTGGAACGGGACTTTCTGCCCTCACGCCGCACAGGCGAGGTGTTGAGCGTCGCAATGCTGTCCGCACTGATCCTCCTGGTGGTCTGGCTCTGCGTCGTGTGCGTCCCGATTCTGCCGAGAGCCGACATTGGATGAGGCGCCACCCCCAAGGTCGTGGACGGTCGACGTTCCGGGAGTCGATGTTCGTTTGATAAGAAGGCAGGGGGAACGGATGGATTCAGCACTGTTGTGGGTCGTCGCGGCTCTGATCGTGGGCCTTCTGGTCTGGCTGGCAAATGAGACGAATTGGGCCTGGCTGCGGAACACGGTCGAGGCGCTGCCGGAAGAGACCAGACGGGGGCTCTGGCTGCTCCTGGCCGCC
The DNA here is from genome assembly GCA_003648085.1 of Chloroflexota bacterium. Classification (GTDB taxonomy): domain Bacteria; phylum Chloroflexota; class Anaerolineae; order B4-G1; family B4-G1; genus B30-G15. The sequence continues at coordinate 1,570 of QMOC01000114.1, read as the reverse complement.
GCGGCGCTGCTGATCCTGCGGGGCATTGTACTGCTGGTCGTGGCCCGGGATGTCGCACTCGTCTCTATCGCCATGGGATGGGTGCTGGGGGCCGTCGTGTTGGCAGTGGCATACCATCTACCCAGAGGGTAAGAGAAAGGCGCGCTATGACCGAAGAGGATTTCGATGTTCCCTATCACGTTGCCATCATCATGGACGGTAACGGGCGCTGGGCACAGGCGCGGGGGCTGCCCCGCACCGCCGGCCACCGGGCCGGTGTACAGACCGCGCGCCACATAGTCGAAGTGTGCGGTCAATTGGGCGTTCGCGTGCTCACCCTGTACACCTTCTCCACCGAGAACTGGAACCGCCCGCACAACGAGGTGGACTTCCTGATGCGGCTCTGCCGTGAGTATGCCGAGCGGGAGGTACCCGAGTTGCGCCGAAACGGCGTGCGGTTGAACGTCATCGGCCGGCGCGAGGGCTTGCCTGCTGGAGTGCGGGACGCACTGGAGGAGGCGATGCGCGAGACGCGGCATGGGGATCGCCTCCTCCTCAACCTGGCGATCAACTACGGGGGACGGGCGGAGATCACGGATGCTGCCCGGTCTCTGATCGGCGCCGTGCAGCGCGGGGAGGTGAACCCGGGCGAGATAGACGAAGCAGTCTTCGGGCGTTTCCTGTACACTGCGGAAATGCCGGACCCCGACCTGGTGATTCGCACCGGCGGCGAGCAGCGGCTGAGCAATTTCCTGCTCTGGCAGGCGGCAGATGCCTTCTTCTGGAGCACGCCTGTCTACTGGCCCGACTTCAAGGAGGAGGATCTTCTGGAAGCCATCCGGGCCTGGCGTGCGTACAGGAAGCGCGTGAAGGCTGCAGGCGACGAAAGCGTTCCGGAGGGAGAAGATGGGTGAACCAAAGAGAACATCGAGCCGCAGGGTCGGGCTGGCCCTCAGCGGTGGCGGCGCCCGCGGTTTGGCCCACATCGGCGTGCTGAAGGTCCTGGAACAGGAGGGCATACCGGTCGACTGCCTGGCCGGCACCAGTATGGGCGGTCTCATCGCTGCGGCGTACGCCGCCGGGCTGAGCCCCGACTTCATGGAACAGGAGGCCGTGCGTATGGGCAGCGTGCGTCGGCTCCTGACCCTGGCCGAGCCTCCGCTACCCCGTCGCGGACTCTTCGAAGGCCAGAAGGTGAGCGAATACCTGAGGGGTCACCTGGGCGAGCGCACTTTCGACGACCTGCGCATACCGCTGGCACTGATCGCCGTGGACCTGGATGGCGGCCAGGAGGTGGTCCTGCGCGAGGGCCGGGTGGTGGATGCCGTGCGGGCCACCATTGCGTTGCCCGGCGTCCTGGCCCCGGTGGAGCGGGAGGGGCGGACGCTGGTGGACGGTGGCGTGTTGAACAACCTCCCCGCCGACGTGGTGCGGCGGATGGGGGCCGACCTGGTCGTCGCCGTGGACGTCACGTCGGACGGCGGCACGACCTCCCTCGTGGTCGAGGCATTGCGCCGCCGTCGCTACATCCCCAACGGGCTGGTGGGGACCCTCGAGGTGCTGTACCGCACGCTGGTCGTGATGATGGAAG
>QMOC01000113.1 GCA_003648085.1 Chloroflexota bacterium | reverse complement strand
TTTGATGGAAGAACTGGCCGAGGCGCCGCCAGCCTCCATCAAGCAACTGACTATTTATGCCTCCGGTCATAGTTTTAACGCTATGGTGACGGAGGTGGAGTTGTTGGCCCAGGAATGAGTTCCCAGCAAATGAGCAGGGTGTGGCTAAAATCAGTGGGACGTCCGGCTTCAGCCGGAAAATCCCCGCTGAGGCTCGTCAATGCCGCAGTTGGCCCCGAAGGCCCAAGTGGGGACGTCCGGCTTCAGCCGGAAAATCCCCGCTGAAGCGGGGCCTCCGGCCTTTTCTCCCCACGAATTTTAGCCAGATTCACACGAAGGCCCTCACCTGCTGGTGAGGGCCTTCTCCTGTCCGGCAATGTCTACAACTGTTTGAGTTTCTGCGTCAACTCATCCGGCGTCTCAGCCTCGATGGCGACGTACTCCACCCCGGGGTAGTATTCCTTAAAGAAGGCCCGCAGGTCACTCGGCCATTTCCCCGGGTTGACCGCGATCACCCGCCGCGCATCCAGGTCACCGATGCCGGCATCATCGGCACTACTCCCGATGGTATACCGATGCCGATCCCACACCCCGTCCACCACCGCCAGTGCCCAGGCCGCGTCCGCGTCGGGGGGGAGCAGCACATAAGTCCGCTCATACTGAGCGCGGGGGAGGCCCCGTGGCGGCGGTGCACCCGGCGCGCAATCAAACGTAGCGGTCGCTTCCACATCCCCAGCGGCGGAGAACATGATTTCATGCGTCCCGACCTCGCTTAGCGGAGAGGTGGTATACGTCCACGCATACCAGTCTCCATCGCGCCCGGCCACAACCTCCGTCCGCGGTAGTTCCGCCCCAGTGGGCTGACGGACAACGATAAGGACGTCGCTCAGGGCCGTCAGTGAGCGAGCCTCAATTGTCACCACGTCGCCGACCTTCGGATTGGCCGGTTCATGGCTCAGGTGCACCTCAGGCTCTTCCCCGCCCTTAGCAACCAGTTCCACGTCGTCCCAGTAGGCGTCATTGTGCTTGAACGGCCAGAGCGTCTTGCTGCGCAGGAACACCGTCACAATGTCAGCCTGAGCAACCACCTCGACGGCGGGGACTTGGGCATATTGGTTATAGATGTGCGCCCCATGCCCCCAGACGACAGTATCGGCGAAGGGGTCGGTGCCGCCGGTAGGATCAATCCCCACGTAGAAAGTGAAATTCTCCCAATCGCTGTTGGGAGCCTCTCCCTCCAGGAGGAATCCGGCCTCGTACCCCGGCCCCTCGCTCCAGCGGCCATCGTCAGGGTGCGGGCCGTCCTTGTGATTGCTCCAGGCATGCGCCCAGGCGGTAAGGTGCAATCGGGTGCCGGGTGTGACCTGCACTTGCTGAAACAGGCCGGCATCGTGTTTGCGGAAGAAGGTGAAGTACATATACGCTTTTTCTCCGCTGTGAACACGGCGGGGGTCGTGCTGCTTCCAGGCATCGCGGCCCTCCGGCTGATCCCACACGCCTGGCTCATGCCGGAACCAGAATACCCAGCCCGGTGGAACAAAAATGTTCCCGATCTCTCGCTCGTATGGCTCAGCATCCTTGGGAAAGATCCGACAACGATGGCTCTTCTCTTCCCCCCAGTCGGCCTCGAACTCTCCATTCTTCAGCAAATTCTGTGGCATCTGTCGCCTCCTTTCTATGCTACCGTGGCCTACTCAAAGCCCAGCCCGCGCTCGCGCAGGCTCACAAAACGTTGCTGTCCTATAATCAGATGATCCAGCACTTCAATATCCAGCAGGTTCCCCGCTGCGACCAATTGGCGGGTCACCTCCACGTCCTCAGGCGAGGGGGTGGGGTCGCCCGAGGGATGATTGTGGGCGACGATGATGGAGGCACAATTGCGCTTAACGGCGTCCCGAAATACCTCGCTCACTCGAATGTGCGAGGTGTTGAGACTTCCCACATACACTGTTTCGGAGCCGAGCAACCGATTGCGTGTGTCCAGATACAATACCTGGAAGTGTTCCTGCTCCAGGTGAGCCATCTCGGCCATCAGGAGTTGCGCCACGTCGGCCGGGGAGTGCACGACGAAGCGATCCTCCGGAGCGGCCAGAAGCATACGGCGACCTAACTCCAGCGCCGCTTTGAGTTGCGCCGTTTTGGCCGGCCCCATCCCCTTCTCAGCCTTCAGTTCGGCAAAACTGGCCCGGGCCAGGCCGGGCAAGCCGCCGTAGCGGGAGAGGAGCCGCGTGGCCAGGGAGAGGACGTTTTCGCCACCCACGCCTGTACGCAGGATGATGGCCAGCAGTTCCGCTGTCGAGAGCGCTCCCTCGCCAGCATGGGCCAGCCGCTCCCGTGGGCGCTCGTCAACCGGTAGATCCTTGATCGTTGGCCGATACTCGGCCCGCATTTCGTCGTTCGCCATAGCGCCACCATAGTCATAGAGTTTTGCCGGTACTACTCAGCCAATCCGCCAGATTCGAGATCGGACGCAGATTAACGCAGATTTCCGCAGATCAAATTCAAAAATCAGCGTTCGGCGGCGTTCGTCTGCGTCCTAAAGGATATGCTCCAACGCCCTATCTGGGGTTGGCTGAGTAGCCCAAGTATACAAGTTACGTTTTGCCCTTGAATACTTGCTCCTATACCAGCCAGTGGTATAATACGCCTCACTCGACCCGGATATCAATTCGAAAAGGAGCGTGCCGTTAATGGAGGACATCCTGGAGAGAATCCCCACTTATCTGACCATTCTATCCACCATTTGCGGGGGGGTGACCATTGCGCTATTGGGCGGAATGGCAATCTGGACCTTTCGCGATATTCACGCTCGTTCCCGTGACGTTCTGGCCCAGATACTGGCCACGCTGTTGGTGATCGTGTTACCTGTCGTTGGGCTGGTGGTGTACCTGATGCTGCGCCCGCGGGAAACACTAGCGGAGGCTTATGAGCGTTCCCTGGAGCAAGAAGCGTTGCTCCAGGCCATCGAAGAGCCGGAGGTCTGCCCGGGGTGTGGACAGCGGGTCAAGAGCGACTATCTGTACTGCCCGGCCTGCCACACCCGGCTCAAGCGGGCCTGCTCAGAATGTGGCCGTCCCCTCCATCTGTCCTGGTCTCTCTGCCCCTACTGTGGCACGAGCATCGCACCGCAGGCCCTTGAGCCTGTGCCGGCCTCACAGCCGGAGGCTACTCCACCGCAAGACACGGCGTCTGAAACGTGACTCTCACGCTTCACGTTTCACGTCTCACACCTCCTCGCTCTCCCCCACTACGTGAACTTTGAGCATATTGGTCTCCCCTACGCTGCCGAAGGGGATGCCCGCCGTCAGCACCACTCGGTCACCCCAGGCCACCAACCCCTCCTCACGTGCCGCCTGGACCATCATCTGCACCATCTCGTCGGTGTTCTTGAACTCCGATACCAGCACAGGCACCACACCCCACACGAGCGTTAAGCGGAGCAAGGTCGTCCGATTGGGCGTCACGGCCACGATGGGGACGGACGGTCGGTGACGCGCCACCATGCGCGCCGTCCTGCCCGACATCGTCGCAGTGATGATCGCCCTGGCCCCCACCTCGCTGGCGATCTCCACCGCGGCACAACTGATGGCCTCGGTGATCGTTTCGTGGGTGTGAGATTCGCCGTGCAGCAAGCGGCCATGGGGTAAGTGAGCCTCTGCATTGGCGCAGATCATCGCCATCGTCTCTGCCGCCTCAATCGGGTACCGGCCCACCGCCGTCTCGCCGGAAAGCATCACCGCATCGGTGCCATCCAGGATGGCGTTAACGATGTCCGAGGCCTCCGCTCGCGTCGGACGCGGGTTCTCGATCATCGTCTGAAGCATCTGGGTGGCGGTGATGACCGGCTTGCCGGCCTGATTGCAGGCATGAATGATGCGCTTCTGGTGGAACGGCACTTCCTCAGCGGGCGTCTCCACCCCCAGGTCGCCTCGGGCGACCATGATGCCATCGGCTTCGGCCAGGATCTCGTCGAAGACTGAGAGCGCTTCGGGCTTTTCGATCTTGGCGATGATGGAGACGTCGGCACCTCTGCTTTTCAGGAACTGCCGCAGTTCGCGCACATCGGCCGGCCGACGGACGAAGGAAAGGGCAAAGAAATCCACTCCTTGCTTCAATGCGAACTGGGCATCCTCCCGGTCCTTGGGCGTGAGGGTGGAAAAGCGAAGTGTTGCCCCGGGGACGTTGATGCCCTTGTGAGAGGTGAGTTGACCACCTGTGACCACTCGACATTTCAGGCAGCCTTCACCGGCCCGCACGACGACCAACTCCAGGCGTCCGTCATCCAGCAGCACGGTCTGACCGGGCCGCAGGTCGCGCAGCAACTCCGGGTGGGGCACGGGGATCTCGTCCCTCGCGCCCGGCCGGGGGCGTGGTGTCAGCGTCACTATATCTCCCTCACGCAGTTCGACCGCCCCGCCTTCGATCTCACCCACGCGCAACTTAGGCCCCTGTAGGTCGGCCATCACGGCCACCAACTGCTGCTCCTCCTCCGCAACCTGCCGCAGGGTGGCAATAGACTGGCCGTGAGTGGAGTGGTCACCGTGGGAGAAATTGATACGCGCCACGTCCATCCCGGCGCGGATTAAGCCGCGCATCACTTCGGGTGAATTGGAGACCGGTCCAATGGTGCAGATGATCTTGGTACGTGGCATTGTTTGCTCTACTTTGCTTCTGCTATTGCTGCTGGCTTACGGGGATAAAGATGCGGAAGGGGAGTGCTTCATAGGCCTGGTTCAGACTCAGGTAGTCGCTGCTCCAGCCGCCGATGGCGTAGATGGTGGTCTCGAGCACAACTACGCCTGGGCTGCGCCACTCCCCTACCAGCGGTGTCTCGACAATGCTCCAGGTATCGTCGGCCGAGTTGTAGCGCTCGTTGAAGCCCAGGTAACTGGTCCGACCACCTCCACCGATGGCATAGAGTTGGCCGCCAATGGTCACCAGCCCCAACCCCCCTCGTCCCACCGTCAGCGGGGCGCATTTCTCCCACGTCTCCGTCGCCGGGTCGTAGACAGTGCACGTGGTCAGTTCTCGCTCGCCATCGTACCCCCCCACGACGTAGAGGCGGCTTCCCAGGGGAGCGGCTGCGGCAAAGCCCCGTCCGGTGTCCATCGGACCCCTTTCGGTCCAAGTGTCTGTCCGCGGGTCGTAGACGTACACCGTGGTCACATACCGTTCCCCATCCCACCCGCCGAAGAGATACAGTTCTCCTTTCCAGGCAGTCAGTGCGTAGGCGCAGCGGGGTTCCGGCAATGGGTGGGCCTCACGCCAGGAGTCGGTGAGGGTGTCGTATACCTCGACCACTTGCGTCGGCACACCCTCGGCGTCGCAGCCGCCCGGTACGTACACGTCCGTCCCGATGGCGGCGGCCGAAACGTAGGCTACCGGTGTGGGCTTATCGCTTCCCCGTGTCCATAAGTCGTCTTCAGGGTCGTACATCTCCACCACGGCGGTGATACCCTCGGGGGTTTGGCCGGCGATGGCGAAGATGCGTCCCCCGACGGCGGCCAGCGCCAGGTATGCCCGGCGGGTGGGCATCTGAGCCCGCTCATGCCATAGGGACTCAGTGGTTTCTGCGAGCGGCGGTGCTTGTTCTCGCGCCTGATTCGGTGGTAAGTCAGGCCCGTTGCTTGCCTGCGGCGTGCTGCGGGGCCACGTCATAACCACCACGACCACCGCGAGGAGCAAGGCAGCGATCAGCGCTATCCGTTTGGGCCAGGGAAGCGGGGGCTCTGGCGCGACCTCCGGGAGGAGGGGAGGGGCTGCAGCAGGCTCGCCCTCCAATGCTTTCCCCGCGCCCTCTACGACCACCCATCCCTCGCGCACACCGATTATCGTCGCCTCGGTGCGCGATTCGGCTCCCAGTTTAGTGAAGATATTGCGCAGGTGGACCTTGACGGTGTTGACGCTGATGCTCAGCCGATAGGCGATCTCGCGGTTGGTGACACCTGTCGTCACCAGTTGCAGAATCTCTCTTTCGCGTTTGGTAAGAGGTTCACCGTATTCGGGCATCGGTTCTTCAGGTCATCTTGACCACAATATCGGAGAGCACGTTGGCCGCTTCGTCCCCTCGGTCGGCGGCGTTGCTCAGGTGGCGGTAGATTTCGCGCAGTTTGAGCATCTCCACCACGTGCTCTATATCCTTTGGTCTGTGGAACAGTTCGGCGATGGCCTCTCGGTAGACTGTCTCTATGCGGTTCTCCAGCGCCTTAGCCCGCACGGCGTGGTCCTCAGCCACGCCGGGGTGGTCGGATAACCGTTGCACGCCCAGATGGATCTCGCGTGCGGCATCGCACAGCAAGGAGGCCATACGCCGTAGATAATCATTTGGTTCCACCTCGAGGATGTACATCTCGCCTACCGTCGTGTAGCCATAATCAATGATGTCATCAATAGCACGCGAGAGGGCAAAGATGTCCTCCCGATCAATCGGGGTGACGAAGGTGCGGTTCAGTTCATCAATCAAGATCCGCCGCACCTCGTCAGCCTCTTTCTCCATCCGCGTGACGGCTCTGGCCCGCTCCTTGCACGGATCGTCCATGTACTCTTGCAGTGCTTCCATGCCCTTGACGGTGTATTCAGCCTGCTGAATCAGTAACTGGATAAAGCGATCTGGCCGTGCCTTGAAGAAGCGTTGTAACCAGCCCATATTCTCCTCCTACTATACCACGATATATCGCACCACCAGGTACAATAACGTCGCTAGAAGTCCCGAAGCGGGGATGGTCAGTACCCAGGCGGTGATGATATTGCCGGCAACCTTCCAGCGCACCTTGTTCAGCCGCTCGGCCGAGCCGACACCCAGGATGGCCGAACTGACCACATGTGTGGTGCTGACAGGGCCGCCCAGCAGTGCTGCCCCCAGGATTACCGCTGCCGAAGTCACCTGAGCGGTGAAGCCGTGTACCGGGCGGATTTTGTAGAATTTCCCACCCAGCGTGCGGATTATGCGCCAGCCGCCCGAAGCCGTTCCCAGGGAGATGGCGCCAGCACAGGCGGCAATTACCCATAGCGGCACGTGAAACTGCATCAGAACCCCGGCCCCCACCAGCCCCATCGTGATGATGCCCATCGTCTTCTGTGCGTCATTTGTTCCGTGGCTCAGCGCCAATGCGAGCGCGGTGAAGGTCTGCGCCCGCTTGAAGAACTGATTGATGCGCGGTGATGCCCCTCGGGCCAGGAGAAGCACTAGTTTCATAAATATGTATCCGCCGAGCAACCCTATCGGTGGCGAGAGTAGCAGTGCTGTGATGACTTTGATCAACCCATGGGGTTGTATGGCATCCACGCCGTAGCCCATGGTGGCCGCGCCCACCAACCCTCCGACGAGAGCGTGGGAAGAACTGGATGGGATGCCGAAAAACCAGGTGATTAGATTCCAGATGATCGCTGCCAGAAGTGCTGCCAGCACAACCGGCATCGTGTTTGCGTAGGGCTGTACAACCTCGTGACCGATAGTAGTCGCCACCGCCACACCGAAGAGGAAAGGGGCGACAAAATGGGCGGTCGCGCTGAGCAGTAGGGCCTGTCGGGGGCTCATCGCGCGCGACGAGATCATCGTCGCGACGATATTGGCGCTATCATGAAAGCCGTTCAGGAAGTCGAACGCCAGGGCTGTAGCGATAAAGGCAATCAGCAATGGTGACATAG
>QMOC01000112.1 GCA_003648085.1 Chloroflexota bacterium | reverse complement strand
TAAGGTGACGGATCGAGGACATTCTCCGGCACCACCTCGTCTGGAAACGAACCATCCTCCGCTGCGCGCACCACGGCGAAGCGCAGATGCACCCAGGTCGTCATCATTGCCTGCGATTGCCCGCTCCACCGACCCTGGTAGCCAAGCAATTGTCCCGCCTTCACCAACACGCCGGCAGTGCCTGGCGGAAAATCCTGGACGATGTAAGACTCGGTGCCGTTGGCGCTGGCCATATGCGCGTAATACGACCACACTTTCTCGCCGGGTTGCAGCGGGTCGTCATGCTGGATCGCCACGGCATCGCCCCAACCTGGGCGACGGGTCAGCAGACCATCAGCCACGGCGTAGACCGGCACACTATTTTCGTTGCCCCGGCCAAAAAAGTCAAGTCCGGTGCCACTCCATCGCACGCCCAGGAGGCTGCCGGTAGGCAGTCGCCAGGGTGCGCCGGGGCAGACCCGCGCCGGGACGTGGCTTTCGAAGGGGCGATAGACGCGGGTATCGCCCAGAAGTTCGGCAGGTACGTAGGCCCGGGTGATGGCGGACAGCATCTCCGGCGTCCAACGTTCTTTGTACACCGGGTACTCCGGGAAATAGTGGATCATAATTATGGGAAACTCTTTGTCACGGATGCTTTCAATCAAAGGCGTCTGATCCCACAGGCCCGCGTTGGCCAACTGGGTGACTTCAAAGGGCTGGATGTACAGCGGTCGCCCCTGCAGCGTAATCAGCCCCATGTACTCATCGGCCAGCACTGGGCCATCCGCGTCGGCTACGATCTCTTCCAATTCACGGATCTCCTTCAAAGACTCGCGTCGGCCTCTCAACCGCCCGGCGTACTCATCCAGTGTGATCTGCATCAGATGGCCGGTTTGCAGCGTCAGGAGGACGAGGAGAACGGCGCGCCGCCAGTGGTGCTTGTGGGTCCAGGCAACGATTGCTCCCGCCACCAGGCTGAGGGCGGCCGAGAGTTCGAGGAAATAGTTGACGTTGGAGCCGATCTTGCCAATCGTCACACTTGAGAGCGCGGCTCCGACCAGATACGGCACCAGCAGTGGCCAGAGACGCACCCTGCCGGGGGCGAGGATGAGAAACGCACCACCGACAAGGAGCAGAAAGGGAGCCGCGTCGCGCAGGCGGCGCAGATTCCACTCCAGCCGCTCGATGCCGAACTCATTGACGTTGGCAGTGACAACGTTGAAGTAGAAGCCGCCCCGGGTGAGTGCGTTCAAGATGAGAAAGAGGATCAACGCCAGCCCGCCGACCATCGCCGCCAGCCCGACAGCCCGTCGCCAATCGTGCGTTAACAGCCAGACAGAGGCGGCCAGCGGCGCAGCCAACGCATACGACTGGCGGGTGTAGATGGCCGCAACGAGCAGCAGCGCCGAGCCAATCGTGCTCCACCGGGCGGTGGGCCACCGGGCCAGCAGGTACAGCCCACCCGTGCTGCAGGCCAGGGCGAGCATGTCCACGCGCGCCAGGGGAGACCACCCGACCACGTAGGGAATGGACAGGAAGAGCATGCCGGTCGTGATTGCCGCCACGCGGTCTTTGGTATGGGCATAAATGATCAGCATCAGGAACGTCGCCGATGCCAGGGAGCACGACAGCGAAATGGCCCGTCCCGCCCAGAAATTCGGGCCGAACAGCCACACAGAGGGGATCAACGAAAGGACATACAGCGGCGGATAGTTGGAGATGGTATACGGCGGCGACGACAGATCGGACCGATAGATGTTCTGCCGGGCGGCCAGGCGCATAGCCTGATCAACCAGAGGAGCCTCGCCGTAGTCCAGGGGGTAGGGGTGAAAGACCGCCAGGGCTGCGTGCACAGAAAACATGACTGTGGCCAGAGAGAGGAACAACAGCAGCATAGCCGTTGCCCCGTCTTCGACATAAGGCCCTAGGAGAGCGAGTACGCGCTTCATCCGGCGTCTCTTTTCCTTACTTGCCCAATCAAACCGACCTTCTTGCTGACGTCGTAGGCAGCGCGGATGTCACGGTGCAGGGGAATGTTTTCGAGGTAGGTGCGGCGGAAGGGACTGTCGGGCGGGATCAGATTGTGTTTGCGCATCATCTCGCCGTAGGCGCGCTGGAGGTATTCAGCCGCCTCTGCTTCCCGGCCATTGGCCGCCAGGGCCTGGCTGTGGCGGAAGAGGATCTCTTCGCTGACGCACTCGATGATTTGCACGAACCCGAAGTGTTGGTAAATGTTCAGCGCCGCTTGGGAAGATTCCAGGGCCTGGCGACGATGCGCCTGGCGTTCCGCTTCGTCGGCGGCGCATCTCGCCAATCCCAGGTGTGCTGCCGCCGACTCGCAGGCAGCGGCCATTTCATACTGCCGCGTGAGCGGGGCCTCGGCTACCAGTTGGCTGGTCTGCGCAGCGAGTTCCAGCGCCTCGTGCAAATGGGCCTCGTCGCCCAGAGCGTTGTAGAGGATGGCCGAGACCAGGCGCAGACCGGCGTGTCCCATCTCGTGGACAGCCTGCACACCGATGATGTGACGTGCCTGTTCAAGAGCGTCCAGCGCTTCATCGTACCTGCCCTGCGCGACCTGGACCTGGGCGATGCGCAGCAGAGCGAATGCTGCGCCCGGAGTGTCCTCCCGGATGCGCAGGCACTCCTCCAAAAGAGCCAGCCCTGCGTCGTAGTCGCCCAGGTAGAGGCTCTGAATCTGACCGCATTGCATCAGAGCATTGCTCTCCCTCGGGCGATGACCGATCTCGCGACTGATCTCCAGCCGTTTCTGGTGGTACTCGGTCAGCAGTCGGTAGTAATCGCCGCTGCGTTCAAACTGTAGGCCGATCAGGTTCAGCAGGTCAATTTCGGCCATCTTGTCGTCAAGAGCCTGACAGATGGGTAGCGCGGCCTCCAGATATTCCATACCGCGCTCCGGTTGATCGCTCCAGGCATAGACCTGGCCCATTCCGATGAGGATGCTGACCTCGTAACGTCGGTCACCCAGTTGTCGAGCCAATTCGAGGGCGCGTTCAGCGAGTCCCCACGCCGTTGGGTCATTAATCCACAATCGCTGGTTGGCGATGGCGACCAGGCTTTGCATCTCGCGGCGGCGATCGCCCAGTTGCCGGGCCAGGGTCAAAGCCTGTTGGGCCATTGGGATACCCGCATCAAGTTCTTCTCTGCTTCGCCAGTAGGCCACGCCAGGCTGTTGCAACAGCGCGTCAATCAGCCAGGTCGGTTGGTCGTCCAACTGCTGTGCCAATGGAAGTAGCGCCTGGGCGTCGGCCCGCTCCGCGTCGAAATCGCCCCTCAAGTGGAACACCTCGCGCCGTCCGTTGAGCACTTCGAACCGCTGAGTGCGGATGGCGTGGAGCCGGTCCTCGTCGGCGGTCTGGGCTTCCATTTCGTCCAGCAGTTCGAGAGCACGGGTGTAGTGTTCCAGTGCCTCGGCATTGGCGTAGATCTTGCGCGCCTGTTCGGCTGCCTGGAGGGTGTAGAACAGTTCCTTCCTGGGTTTGCCAGCCTGGCGATAGTGGTAGGCCAGCGCGCCGCAGTACTGGGTCAGGCGCTCAGGGCCAAAGAGACCCTCAAGGTATTCGGCCACCTTGAGGTGATAAGCCTCCCGCTGTGCGCTGAGGATGCTCTCGTAGGCCGCATCGCGGATCAGGGTGGATTTGAAAGCGTACTCCATCCCCAGGTCGGGCACACGCCTGCGCTCGTAGATCAACTGCGCGCGTTGCAGCGCCGTCAGGTGCGCTTTCAGCGGCATGTCATCGCCGGCCAGGGTCTGCAGAACGTTTGACCAGAATACAGACCCTATCACGGCGGCCATCTGGAGCACACGCCGTTCCTTGGACGATAGGCCGTCAATACGCGCCAGCAGCAGGCTCTGCAAGGTGTCCGGTAAGTCCAACGAGGCCACCGCCCGGGTCGCGCGCCATCGGCCTGTTTGAGCATCCCGCACCAATACACCTTGTTCAATCAAGGAGCGGATGAGTTCTTCAATGTAGTAAGGATTGCCTTCGGCCTTGCCGAGGACGAGCGCGTATGTCTCGGCTGGCAGCACATCGGGGCCGATCAGCCGCTCAATGAATTCACGGCTTTGGTCTTCGGTCAGCGGAGGAAGCGACAGCGTCGTCAGCCGGTGGGGATACTCGGTCTCGACGTGGTGATGGAACTCCCAGACAGGCGAGGTGCGCTCCGGGCGGAACTCGATCAGCCAGAGCAACGCTTCGTGATCGCACAGAGGCAGGCAGTACTTCAACATGTCCAGCGATGTGGTGTCGGCCCAGTGCACGTCCGCGAAGGCCAGCACCAGCGGCCCGCGTTTGACCATCGCTTCCACCCAACTTCGCAAGGTGAAAAAGAACTGCTGGCGCAGCCCTTCGGCGTCTAGATGTCTGACCCGCTCGGCGAAGTCCGTCTCCAGCGGCAGCGAGAGGAAGGTGGCAAGATAAGGATAATACTCGGTCGAGCGATCGCCCCACAGCAGTTCGGCCTGGCGGCGGAGGCGGTCCCGTATTTCCTCCTTTGGCTCTCCCTCACGCATCTTGAGCCAGTTCCCCAGCAGGTCGAGCCACATTGAATAAGGCCATGACTGGTTATAGGAGCGGCAGCGCCCGCGCAACCAGATCAGGAAGGCTGGCGGAGAGGGAGCCTGCTCGTAGGCCTCGGCCCAGAGCGCGCCATGCCGGACGAAGTGCTGGTGCACCTCGGCCACCAGGAAGGACTTACCCAGGCCTTTTTCCCCCGTCACCATGGCAATTCCGCCTCGGCCATCGTACAGGTCTTCGACACGGCCTTTCAGAGCCTGAAACTCGGCCTCGCGTCCGATCAGCGGAATGGAGAGACCATAGGCTTGCAGGCGATGCACGCGCTCGGCGTCGGGCCGGGGTGCCAGAGGCCGGTACACGGCAATGGGTTGGCTCACGCCCTTAACTGTGATCTCGCCCAGCGGTTGCCACTCGAACTGCGACTCCACCAGGCGGTAGGTGTTCTCGCTGACCAGGACAGTGCCCGGTTCGGCGGCGGTCTCCATTCGGGCGGCGATGGCGAGGCCAGCCCCCATAGCCGTGTCTTCGCTGTACTGGCGGCTGTCGCCGATGCTGGTGACGATCACCTCCCCTGTGTGCACCCCAACACGCAACCGCAGGTCAATGGTCTCGCGCTCGGCCAATTCGGCGGCGTAGGGTTCGAGTGCCTTGTGCATTGCCAGTCCGGTCAGCACCGCGCGCTCCGGGTCGTCCTCGTGGGCCGAGGTCGCGCCGAAGAAGGCCACCAAACCATCGCCCCGGAACTGGTCCACCTCACCACCGAAACGATAGACCTCCGATTCCAGGATGCGCAGGACGCGGTTCATAATCTCCACCCAGGCTTCGCTACCGACCTGCTCCAGGAGATCCGTGGAGCCCATCACGTCGGCGAGGAGGACGGTGGCCAGTCGCCGTTCGCCCTCCAGGGACGTTGGTAGACTGGTAGGTTGGTAAATTAGTGAATTGGTAAGCGGCGCGGGGACCGGCAGGGTGGGAACCTGATCCTCAACGGGGGGCGGCTGAGGCCGTGGCACCAGTGCTGGCTCTTCGGTAAGGGGCGTGCCGCACTGTCCGCAGAAATGGAAATCCGGCGGGTTGGCAAAGTCGCAGGCGGGGCACACCCGCGCCAGGCGCGTGCCACACATGCCGCAGAACTTCATTCCAGGCGGGCTATCGTAGCCGCAGTTCGGGCATTTCATCGCTGGTAGGTTGGGAAACTGGTAAATTGGGAAACTGGGAACTGGCGTTATTGCCCCAATTACCAATCTACCAATGTACCAGTCTACAGCACATCCAACGCCATGCGGAAGCGCCTAGCCAGTTCTTGCAGGATCGTGATGGCCATGTCCACGTCCTCCTTCAGTGCCGCGAGGAAGTCCCAACGGGTGAGGACCAGGCATTGTGTCGCTTCGGTGGCGACGACCGACGCCGTGCGCGGGCCATCGTCCAGCAGGGCCAGTTCGCCAAAGAAGTCGGTGGGGCCGAAGGTGTTGACTACAGCCTTGGTGCCATCGGCCCGCTCGCGGATGGCTTCGGCCTTGCCCGAAACGACGATGAAGAACCCTTCGCCCCCTTTGCCCTGGGTCACGATGGCCTTGCCTGCGGCGTACTCACGCGGTATAAATCGTTTGGCCAGACGTTCGAGTTGGCGCTTCTTCAGGCCTCGAAAGAGCGGTACCCTGTTCAAGAAATCTACTGTTTTTTTCACGTCTGCCATGCTTACCCCTCCTTAAGGTAAGTTGGTAATCTGATCTCCTTCATACTTCGTTTGTCACAGGCCGAGCCGAATGGAGAATCAATACGGCAAAAACGGACACAGCCACGATCAGGTCAACCAAAATGGCGAACATCATGACATGTGGCCCAATGGTCTCAAAGAACTGTCCGATCAGCCAGGGCAGACTCATACTCCCTGCGCTAGCCCCGGCACAAAACCAGCCGGACGCCCGGCCGGTAATCGTCGCGTGCCGTTCGGCCAGGGAAAGGGTGGTGGGAAAAATAGAGGCCATTGAAAGGCCCATCCCCAGCGTGCCCAGCCAGACCGCTGCCAATGCGTCTGACCACAGCAAGATGATACCTACACTGACCAGACACCCCATCAAACCACCGAGCAGGATAGAGCGAGGTCTAAGACGAGCAGCGACAGGAATGGTCAGCAGTCGGGCCAGGGTGAGCGCCCCCCAAAATGCTGAAGTCAGATAAGCGGCAGCCGTTTCGCTGCTCAAGCCCAGCGCCACGGCGTAGGTGAATATCCAGCCGCCAAAGCTAGCCTCCGCTCCCGTGTAAAGAAAAAAGAACAACGCGACCAAGACGACCAGCAGACGTTCATGAGCCTCAGACTTCGGCGAGGCTTCGGTGAGTTCAGCCGAACCACTCAGTCGAGCCGTCGAACGATGATCGGCCCGCCCCACCGTGCCGCCTTTGGAAACCGCTGGAGGTGTGGGGCTGGGCAGGCGTAACAACCAGACGATCACCGGCAGCATCAGCAAAGCCAATACCCAATAAGCCCAGGTAATATCGCCGCTGATCAACACGGTCTGGGCGATGATGATCGGTGACAGAAAAGCACCGAGCCCAAAGAAAAAATGCAACCCATTCATAAACGGCCCAACTCTGTGACGATGCACCCAGATCAGCAAAGTGTTGCCACCCACGTCCAACGCACCTCTGGCCGCGCCCAGAATTAACAAGGCAGCGGCCAATAACCATAGTTGCGAGATCAGAGGCGTCAATGCCATCATCATGGTTATGATGACCAGTACGACAGCCATCACTGGATGACCTGACGCCCGATCATACAATCGCCCTCCAAAAAAGGAGCCGAGCAGGAATCCCAGCGAACGGACTGCGAAAAGAAAACTGATCTCGTTAAGCCGAGTCTGGGTATGTTCGGCCAAGCCGGATAGAGTTGGCCCCAGCGAGGCTCCAATCAGGCCCAGGGCAGCAAAGGCAACATAGTACCCGATCGTTTTGGAAATCTGCCCTGCCCTTTCGAGTGACGCCGTTTCCGTTGAGGCTGACGTAGGTGGAAACATTATTCGTATTTGTTTACCGCCTCATTGGCCGGTGCAACGGATGGACAGCGGATAAACGGATGAGATGACCATCCTTTGGCTCGGTGCGGCGATTTTGCCGCCGGACACTTTTCGAGCAGGGG
>QMOC01000111.1 GCA_003648085.1 Chloroflexota bacterium | reverse complement strand
CTTTCTGGGCTCTGGCCCTGCCGCTGCGCCGTCTGACCGATTCCGACCTTCGCGCTTTGGCTCTAGGGTTGATGGGCTCGATGGTCAACTTCCTGGCCCATGGCCTGGTGGATGCCTCCTATTTCCTCATTGATTTGGCGTTCGTTTTCTTTCTGACGCTGGGTTTGGTGCAATGGTTGACAAGGAGTAATACTGATGAACTCGAAACTTAACCTCAACACCGTGATCCTGCTGCTGATCCTGCTCGCCCTCATCGTCGGCGGGATCACGCTAATCGGCTCGATCCGGCGACTGACGCAGCCGCTGGAGGAGGCCAAGCGGGCACTGCAGGAGCAATGGAGGGAGATCACCAATCCCACACCCACTATCATCCCCGACCCGGTGACGATCATCCGCCAGGTGCGCAGCCTCAGCCGGTTAGAGACGGCCTCCTACACCATCGAGAAGATCATCACTGCTGAATCGAATCAAGGCCCCTTCGCCTTCCTCTTCGGCGACCGGCTGATCCTGGTCGCCCATGGTCAGGTCATCGCTGGCGTAGACCTGGGCAAGATGGGAGGAGGAGACCTCATCGTCACCGACGAGGGGACGGTGGTCGTGACGCTGCCACCGGCCGAGGTCCTCGTCGTCACACTGGATAACCAGAAGTCCTATGTCTTCGACCGGGACACAGGGTGGATAGGGATGAATCCGGCGCTGGAGACGGAAGCACGACAGGCCGCCGAGGAGGAGATTCTACACGCGGCACTGGAGGACGGCATCCTGGAGATGGCCCAGCGGAACGCCGAGACCTATGTGCGGCACCTCATCCTGATGTTAGGTTTCCGCGAGGTCATCTTTACTCGGACGGTTCCGACCTTCGCCCCTACCACAACACCGACTGTCACGCCGTAATCTTCTCATTTCATGAGTGCGCGCCAGCGTCTGTGCGACCTGGCAGGGTGTGGCTACAATCGGTTGAACATCCGGCTTCAGCCGGAAAATCCCCGGTGAAGTGGGGCGTCCAGCCTTTCCTCCCACTCATTTTAGCCAGACTTACCTAACCCGGACGAGCCAGAACCAAAACTTTACCACGGAGATACAGAGGACGCGGAGTTTTCTTCTCCTTTTTTCTGCTTTCTCTCTGTGCGCTCTGTGTCTCCGTGGTGAATTTTCTTGCACAAAAAGCAAGGTTTTGATCGTAAAGGTATTAAGGCGCTCGAGGTGATTTGACATTCCTCCATGACGTGATAAAATAAGCACACATTTGAGATACTGCCCCTCTTGTGCGGATTGCGACGCCGAACCGTCTCTGACAAGTTGGCCTTTTTGCGAGGTAGGCAGAGATAAGACGATCCGATTAAGTATCCGTCCAACGTCAGGCGCGATTCCAGGACCCGGCATCGCCCGCACGTCCGTTGAGTGCAGGCGGTGCTGGTTTCTTTGTCGGAGGTGCAGTGTCGTGTGAGGAGTGGTTTGAATTGATGAACATAGAAACCTTAGAAACCTTAGCCGATCAGAGTCCGGTTGACCAGGGCTTGACTGACGAGGGTCTAGCCGACCAGGATTCAGTTGAGCCGAATATGGACGAGTACCTGACTGACAGGTACAACTATCGAGTACCTCGCCGTGGAGACATTCGTACCGGCATCGTGATAGAAGCCGATGATCGCGGCTTGATCGTGGACGTCGGCCTCAAGCGAGAGGGTTTAGTCCCCGCTGAGGACCTGGCGCGTCTGGATGAGGAAACGCGCTCCGAAATCCAGATTGGTACCACCGTTTCAGTACTGGTGATCCAACCCGAGGACAGGGAGGGACATCCCATTCTGTCTATCCACCAGGCCCACTTGTATGAGGACTGGCTCAGAGCAGAGCAGATGATGGAAAGCGGCGAACTTTACGAGGGCGAGGTCTCTGGCTATAACCGTGGTGGCCTCGTGGTTCAATTTGGCAGGATTCGCGGCTTTGTCCCGGCCTCGCAGATCATTGGATTGCCCAGGCGGCTACGAGAGGAAGAACGCCGCAAACGCCTGGCGGCTATGGTCGGGAAGCGCATAGGGCTTAAGATCATCGAGGTGGATCGCCATCGTCGCCGCCTGATTTTCTCCCAACGACGTGCACTTCGCGCTTGGCAGGAGTTGCAGCGTGAGCGGGTTGTATCCCAATTAACCGAGGGAGAGACACGGCATGGGAAGGTCACCAGCATCACCAACTTCGGCGCCTTCGTGGATCTGGGCGGAGCGGATGGTCTGATCCACGTTTCGGAACTCAGTTGGAGTCGGGTGGACAACCCCCGTCAGGTGCTCAAGGTCGGAGACGAGGTGGAAGTTTACGTGCTCGACGTAGACCGGCAACGGAAACGGATCGCGCTCAGCCTCAAGAAACTCCAGCCTGATCCCTGGACACTGGTGGACGACCACTACAAAGTAGGGCAGTTGGTCGAGGGCCGGGTCACCCGGGTGCTGGATTTCGGCGCTTTCGTCGAACTAGACCTCGGGATCGAAGGATTGCTCCATGCCAGCGAGATGATCGGCACACCCGAATTCCGCCCCTCAGACATCGTCCATCCCGGTGAGACACTGCTGGTGAAGATTATCCGCATAGACAGCCGGAGGAGACGTATCGCTCTGAGCGCCAGGCAGGTGCGGCAAGACGAGTGGGAGCGTTGGGTGGCGGAGCAGCAGGCAGCCAGGGAGGCCCAGGAGGCAGCAGCAAGCGAAGCAGCCGAGGAAGAAGCCTCAATACCGGAGACTGAGGCAGCCTCCGGCGAGACAGTCGAGGGGGAAGCCATAGTGCCGGAAGCAGAGGCAGCGGTGAGCGAATTGACCGAGGAGGAGGCTGGGACCGAGGAAGTAGTCGCAGTACCAGAGGCAGCCTCTGGTGAGGCACTCGAGGAGGAGGCCCCAGTGCCGGAAGCAGAGATGGAGGTGAGCGAAGCAGCCGGAGAGGACGAGGAAGCCGTAGCGCCAGAAGTCGAGGCTGTAGGAGCACTTGCCGAGGAGCCCATGCCTGCCATAGCAGTCACAGTGGAAAGCGTAGGGCGGGAGGCGTGAGACGTGAGAGGCGGATTGAATGGGTAAGAAAAAAGAGGACAAGATAGAGGTCGAGGGCACTGTTATTGAGGCCCTGCCGGGCACCCAGTTCCGTGTGCGGCTTGACAGCGGCCACGAAGTGCTGGCCTACCTCTCTGGCAAGATGCGTAAGTACTACATCCGTATCTTGCTGGGCGACCGCGTGCGGGTTGAACTCTCCCCTTACGACCTGACGCGCGGTCGAATTATTTATCGGTATAAGCGCACTATTCAGCCAGAGAAGTAGCCCTGCTTCGCCACCAGGCACACCCAGTCGCCTCTTTGCCGCTGTTCCACCAGAGCAAGCCCCCTACGCTCCATTGCCGTGACCACTTCTGCCCCCTGGTCAGCAAGGATCCCGGCAGCGATCAATACCCCATCAGGGCGTACCCGAGTCGCGAGCCCTTCCCCCATCATCTCCACGATGACCTTCGATAAGATGTTGACCACTACTAGATCGTAACTCCCCGAAACTTCCGCCAGAGACCCGCGTACCACGCTTACGGTCTCCTGCACCCCGTTGATCATCACATTGCCCCGAGCCGTTCCAACCGCTATCGGATCATTGTCCACCGCCAGCACCTGTCCGGCGCCTAATTTGGCTGCCGCAATCGCCAGGATGCCAGAACCGGTGCCCATATCGAGCACTTCTGCCCCCGGGTATATCATCTCCTCAAGCGCCACTAGGCACATCTGCGTCGTGGGATGCAATCCGGTGCCGAAAGCCATTCCGGGGTCTAATCGGATGACAATATCCCCAGGCGTGGGTGTATAATCCCTCCACGAGGGTCGGATGACGATGTGGCGACCCACGTGCAGGACGTTCAACCGCTCCTTCCACGCTTTAGCCCAGTCCGCTTCGGCGACGGAGCGGAAGGTGGGAGCAGAAACAGGCCGGATCTGGCCCAGGTGCCAGAGGGCTTCCTCGATGCGGCGCTTGTTGGCCCGCAGTTGGTCGTCGGCGGGCAGATAGGCCTTAACGACAACCGGGCCTGCGTTCCAACCCTCAGGCCCGGCCTCGATGACCACCCCACGGTAGGCGTAGCGCGAGAGAACATCGGCTACTGCCTCCGCAGCCTCATTCTCCACTGGTACGCTGACCTCAAGCCACCAATCCACCAATTCCCCAATCTACCAATCTACCAATCTACCAATTTCCCAATTCACCAGATCACAGCCCAAATAACTCTCGGACCTCATCCACGAAACTTCGCTTTTCTTGCAAAATACTCTCCCCTTCCAACGTTTCGCCCAGTTCCTGGAAGAGGCGTTTCTGCTCGCGGGTAAGTCTGGTCGGCACAGCGACCCGCACCAACACCAGTTCATCGCCCCGGCCATTGCGTCGCAAGTGGGGCACTCCTTTGTTCCGCAACCGCAACACGGTGCCGCTCTGAGTGCCGGGAGGAATGGAGATTCTCTCTTCACCCTCCAAAGTAGGCACGCTCACCTCGGCTCCCAAGGCTGCCTGGGCAACATTAATCTGCAACTCGACCAGGATGTCGTCGTCGCGCCGTTGGAAGATGGGGTGTGGCTCTACGTCCAAAACGACGTAGAGGTTACCAGGGGGGCCTCCCCGCTCCCCCATCTCTCCCTCACCCGCCAGCCGGATCTGGGTGCCGTGGTCCACGCCGGGTGGGATAGTGACGGACAGGTGGCGGGTGACGTAGATCCGTTTCTCACCGCCGCAGCGGGAACAGGGGATGGGGATAGTCTCCCCCGTGCCCTGGCAGACGGGGCAGGTGGTGACGCTGACGAAGGAGCCCAGGATGGAGCGTTGCACCCGCCGCACCTGCCCGGTGCCGTTGCACTCCGAACAGCGGACCGGCGATGTCCCCGGCTCTGCCCCGCTGCCGTGGCACTCCGGACACACCTCATAGCGCGTGACCTCGATCTCTTTCTCACACCCGAAGACCGCTTCCTCAAAGGTCAGATGCAGGTCATAGCGCAGATCGGCGCCGCGCCGTGGCCCTCGGCGAGTGGAGGTGCGAAACCCGAATCCTCGCCCAAAGACCTCCTCAAAAATCTCGAAGGGGTCACGGAAGCCGAAGTCAAAACCAAAGCCCACTCCGCCTGGCCCAGCATGGCCGAAGCGGTCATAAGTGGCCCGCTTCTCAGGGTCGGAGAGCACCTGATAGGCCTCGTTGATCTCCTTGAAGCGCGCCTCAGCATCGGGGGCATCGCTGACGTCGGGGTGGTACTGACGCGCCAGCCGGCGGTAGGCTTTCTTTATCTCTTCGGGGGTGGCCGAACGGCTGACACCCAGCACCTCATAATAATCCCGCTTGGCTGCCATTGCTGTCCAAAAAAGAGGCAGGATGCAAGATGCAGGATACCTCTTGTCTCTTGCTTCCTGCTTCTTGCTTCTTTCTATGCTTCGCTATACTCGCCTTCGATGATCTCCTCCTCACCGCCCCCGGGCGGTTTGCCCCCCGGCGGTGGGGGAGGAGTGCCAGCACCCGGAGCCTGATACATCGTGGCTCCCAGTTGCTGTATCACCTGGCTCAGTTCGTCCATGTGCCGCCGGATGGCGCCGACGTCGCTGCCCTGGAGGGCGCTCTTAAGTGCTTCGATCTTGGCCTCCGCCTCAGAGCGCAGGTGGGCCGGCACCTTGTCTCCTTGCTCCCGCAGGAACTTTTCGGCGCTGTAAACCGCATTGTCGGCCAAGTTACGGGTCTCCACCTCCTCCTTCCTTCTGCGGTCCTCCTCACGGTACCGCTCGGCCTCCCGGATCATGCGCTCAACCTCCTCGTCGGAGAGGCCACTGGAGGGAATAATCTGCATAGACTGTTCACGTCCGGTGGCCTTGTCCTGGGCAGAAACGTTGAGGATGCCGTTGGCGTCAATATCGAATGTGACTTCGATCTGAGGGATGCCCCGGGGCGCGGGCGGGATACCGTCAAGGATGAACCTCCCCAGGCTCTTATTGTCGGCCGCCATGGGACGCTCCCCCTGCACCACGTGGATCTCCACCTGGGTCTGACCGTCGGTGGCGGTGGAGAAGATCTGGCTCTTGCGGGTGGGGATGGTGGTGTTGCGCTCGATGAGCGGGGTAGCCACACCGCCCAACGTCTCGATGCTCAGCGTCAAGGGGGTCACATCGAGCAGGAGCACGTCCTTGACTTCGCCGCCGAGGACGCCGGCCTGGATCGCCGCGCCCAGGCCCACTACCTCGTCGGGGTTGACTCCCTTATGGGGCTCCTTGCCGAAGAACTCGGCCACCTTCCGCTGGATGGCCGGCATGCGCGTCATACCGCCCACCAGGATGACCTCATCAATGTCGGAGGGTTTAAGTTTGGCATCGGCCATAGCCTGCCTGCAGGGGCCGATGGTGCGTTCGATCAAATCCTCGGTCAGTTGCTCCAACTTGGCCCGGGTGAGTTTCATCTGCAAGTGCTTGGGGCCGGACGCATCGGCGGTGATGAAGGGCAGATTTATCTCCGTCTCCATCACCGTGGAAAGTTCAACCTTGGCCTTTTCGCACGCCTCCTTCAGCCGCTGCAATGCCTGACGATCCTCACGCAGGTCGATTCCCTGCTCCTTCTTGAATTCGTCGGCCACGTAGTCAATGATGCGCCGGTCCCAGTCATCACCGCCCAGGAAGGTGTCGCCGCTGGTCGAGCGCACCTCGAAGACGCCATCTCCGACATCGAGGATGGAGATGTCGAAGGTGCCTCCGCCCAGGTCAAAGACAGCGATGGTCTCGTCCTTCTTTTTGTCGAGACCATAAGCCAGCGAAGAGGCTGTCGGCTCGTTGATGATGCGCAGCACCTCCAAGCCGGCGATCCGGCCGGCGTCTTTGGTCGCCTGACGCTGGCTGTCATTGAAGTAGGCCGGCACAGTGATGACGGCCTGCGTGATCTCCTCCCCCAGGTAGGCCTCGGCGTCGGCCTTGATCTTCTGCAAGATCATGGCCGATATCTCGGGCGGGCTGTATTCCTCGCCCCCCATCCAGACCCGTACATCACCGTTGGGGGCCGCCGTCACCTTATAAGGGACGATTTTCAACGCCCGCTGCACCTCTGGGTCGTCGAATTTGCGTCCCATGAAGCGTTTGATGGAGAAGATGGTGTTCTCGGGGTTGATAATGGCTTGGCGCTTGGCGACCTGCCCGACCATCCGCTCTCCTGTCTTGGGATTGACGGCCACGACCGAGGGAAACAACCGCCCCCCTTCGGCGCTGGGGATGACGGTGGGTTCACCGCCCAACATCACTGCGCAGACCGAGTTGGTCGTGCCCAGGTCAATACCGATAATTTTGCCCATTGCACACTACTCCTTTCCGGTTTTGAACCACCGGGTTCACCGGTGGTACACATTTACGCTGCCACTAATTCGGCACGTGGTTCGATCAGGCGCGAGCGAGCCGGGGCCAGCCCCTTCACTCGAATGATGACCACTTTTCGTCCCTCTCGTTTGGCCTGATTTAGCAATGCGCGGTTTGCCTGGCATAACTCTGGGTCATCTTCCGGCATAAAAACTACACTGGTACCGTCCGGAATCTGTTTATCCAATTCCGGGTGTTCGAGCAGATATTGTTCAAACTCAGCGTACAATATCATATTCCGGTATCCTTGCACTTCCGCGTTCATCTCCGTTTGACCTCCTG
>QMOC01000110.1 GCA_003648085.1 Chloroflexota bacterium | reverse complement strand
TCGTCTCCCATTAACCTTCACGCATCTCTCCCATCATACCCCCGGCCTATACCCCGATAGTAGAAGCCCAATTCCTTCATCATCGCAGGATCATAGATATTGCGCCCATCAATAAGTACCGGTTGGTTCATCAACTCCCGGATGCGCGCCAGGTCCAGATGTTTGAACTCGTTCCACTCGGTGACGACGACGAGGGCATCGCAGCCCTCCGCCAGAGTGTAAGGGTCCTCCGCCAGTTCCACCTCGGGCACCACCCGCGCAGCCACCTTCATCGCCACCGGATCATAGCCCCGCACGTGGGCGCCCAAAGTTCGCAGCATACGGGCTATGTGGGCGGAAGGAGCCTCGCGCATGTCGTCGGTGTTGGGTTTGAAGGCCAATCCCAGCAGCCCAATTGTCTTACCCCGCAGGTCGCTCAGCGCCTGCTCCAGTTTGCGCACCACGGCCCGGCGCTGGTCGGCGTTGATCTCCATCACTGCACGCAGCAACTGCGGGTGCCGCCCTTTGATCTCAGCCATGTAGGCCAGCGCCTTGACATCCTTTGGGAAGCAAGAACCACCGTACCCGACGCCTGCATCGAGGAAGGTATGGCCGATGCGCTTATCGTAGCCCATCCCCATGGCGACCTCCTTGACGTCAGCCCCCAGCGCCTCGCAGATGTTGGCGATCTCGTTGATGAACGAAATGCGTGTGGCCAGGAAGGCGTTGGAGGCGTACTTAATCATCTCTGCTGTACGCAGGTCGGTAATCATAATCGTTGTGCGCAGTGGGAGATATAACTGGGCTACCTTCTCCGCAGCCTCCCGATTCAGTGAACCCAGCACGACCCGGTCAGGGTACATAAAGTCGCTGATAGCAGAGCCCTCGCGCAGGAATTCGGGATTGGAGACGACGGCGAAATCCACATCGTCGTTGCGGCACTCGCGGACAATGTCGGCTACCCAGTCACCGGTTCCCACGGGAACGGTGGACTTGTTGACGATGATGATAGGATGATCCATCACCTCGGCGATGGAACGGGCCGCCATACGCACGTAGCGCAGGTCGGCCTCGCCGTCCACCCCCTCCGGGGTACCCACGGCAATGAACACAAACTCCGCCTCTTTCAACCCCTCGGCATATGAGGTGGTGAAACCGAGCCGGCCCGCCCGCACGTTGCGGGCCACCAGTTCCTCCAGGCCCGGTTCGTAGATGGGCATTATTCCTTGCTTCAGGCTCTCGATCTTCTGTTCATTGATGTCCACACAGACGACCTTGTTACCCAGGTCGGCGAAGCATGCTCCGGTGACCAGCCCCACGTAGCCGGCACCGATGACAGTGATATTCTTCATGCTTTTGTATGTTCCTCCTAATTCTATCTTGGACCTTAATGATACCACAATCGGCAATTTGCACCAAGTCAACAAAGCGTGTACAATTTATATGCTGGACGATGGAGGGTGACCATACCGTATCTCTTGATAACCATCCTCGTTATTCAGTATGAGAGTGCAGCGGAAACATCGGGTGGAGGCCCGGCTTCAACCGAGAGACCCCCGCTGAAACAGGGCATCCCCGGCATTTTTATGGGAGAAGCAAATGGCCCGTGTCCCTGATTTAGAGCAGTATTTCCCGTCCGGGAAAGAGGATTGGAGCCGACTTCAAAAGTACCTGCCTGCGGATCTGTACAGAGAGGTCCAATACGCCCTCCCAGAGCAGCGGGAGGCGCTATGCATTGGCCACTTGAGCCAACTCCTGCACGCCGTTGTGACTTACGTGCCGCGCCACCTGGCGTTGGAGTTGCTTCGGGAACCGGTGGTGGCCGAGAATAAAGGCCGATTCCTGGAGGGCACCTTGCTCTTTGCCGACATCTCCGGCTTCACAGACCTCTCCGAGAGGCTGAAAGAGATAGGCGGCAAGGCCGGTGCGGAGGCGGTCGTCCGCGTCATCAATGAGTATCTGGACGCGATGCTCGGTATCCTCTTCAAATACAACGGCCTGCTGGTCAAATTCGGCGGCGATGCGATGCTGTGCCTGTTCAAGAGAGAGGACAGCAACGAGGAGGGAGCGATGAACGCCCTCTGGGCCGCCTGGGAGATGAGGCAGGTGATGGCCGAGCGGTTTGACGCCGTCGAAGTATTCCAGCAGGTCTTCCCCCTGAGCATGAAAGCGGGCAGCAGTTCGGGACTCCTATTCGCCGCCAGCGTGGGCACAGCCGAGCATATGGAATACGTGCTCACGGGCAGCGCCGTCGAACGCACGGCGCGCGCCGAATCGGCAGCCCGCGAGGGGGACATACTCGTCAGTCGTGAAACCTACGAGTTAGTCAAAGATCACCTCAAAGTCGAGGAATTGGAGGGACAGTCCGACTTTTATCGGGTCGTAGACGTTTGTCCTCCACCAACCACCTTGGCCGGGGATCGGTGGAGTGAGATTGAAAGATGGCTCTCCGACCTGGAAGGAGACTTGTGGGGGCTCGTGGAGCGGTTGGACAGTCTGACCCCCTACCTGCCGACCGGCGTCCTGCCCCAACTGGTGTACGACCCCCAGCGGGGCCGGATCGAAGGGCAACATCGCCAGGTGACGGTGCTGTTCGCCAACTTCATCGGCATGAGCGAGATCATCCGCGTCCACGGCACCGCCGACGCAGCCAGCATCGCCTACGACTTGAGCCAGTACTTCAAGGCTATGCAGGAGGAGGTCCGCTACTACGGCGGGACGATCAACAAAGTGGATCTGTACGACCAGGGTGACAAACTCATGATCACCTTCGGCGCTCCCGAGGCCCACGAGAAGGACGTCCAACGCGCTGCGTTGACGGCCCTGGCGATGCAAGAGGCGATGGGCAGACTGGTCTCGCCCACCGCTTCTGCGCTTCTGTCTCAGCGCATCGGGATCAACACCGGCTTTGTCTTCGCCGGCAACGTGGGGTCACCCAGGTGCCACCGGCGCGAGTACACGATCATGGGAGATGACGTCAACCTGGCCGCCCGCTTGATGTCCGCCGCCCGGCCCGGTCAGATTTGGGTGAGCCAGAGCGTCTGGGACCAAATCAAGGATGGTTTTGAGGCCCAGGCGTTAGCGCCGATCAGAGTGAAAGGCAAGAAGGACCTGATCCCCGTCTACCTTCTGCAAGCGGCACGGAGTGTTGAAGTTGAAGATGAGCGGGTCTTCCGTTCGGACATGGTGGGACGAGAGGCCGAACTGGAGGCGCTGCAAAGCCACTTTCGCACTTTGCTGTCGAGGGGGCGCAAGCAGATCGTGGCCGTCACCGGTGAGGCGGGGGTGGGCAAGACGAGGTTGATCGAGGAGTGGCGGCAGTGGACCGAGACGCTGGCGGAGACGGGCGAAGCGGCGACCTGGTTGACCGGTCGCGGCCGCCCGTATGGACAGAAGGCGAACGGTATTTTCATCGAAATCGTGGAGCAACTTCTGGCTTTTGCCGACGACGACTCGCAGGAGAGGCGCTGGAGTAAGTTATCTGCCGGGCTCAAGGACACCTTCGCGGGAGCAAGCCCGGGCTGGGTTGACGAATTCATCAGCAAACTGGCCTACCTGGGCCACTTCCTGGCGCTGGATCTATCCGAAAAAGCGGGCCTGGCGGAGCGGGTGGAGCGACTGGACGCCCAGGCCCTGCAGGCCCAGACGCGCCTGGCCGTCTGCGACCTGCTGACGCATGCAGCGGAGGAGAGGCCCCTGATCCTGATTCTGGAAGACCTGCACTGGGCCGACAGCGCCTCTTTGGATATGCTGAAATTCGTCCTGGATCGCACCAGTGACCGCCTACCCCTGTTCTTCTGTCTGATCTATCGCCTGAGAAGAGGACATCCGGTCTGGCAGACGTGGCAGGAGATCGAACAGTGGCATCCGGACTCTCATCTGATCTCGCTCAAGGAACTGGAGGACGAGGACTGTTATCAACTGGTGTTCAACCTGTTGCAGACGGAGCAGCTCCCCTCGGATTTCCAGAAACTGATTCTGAAGGCGACGGACGGCAACCCACTCTACGTCGAGGAGGTGCTGCGCTCTCTGGTGAGCGAAGGAGCCATCGTCCGGGGCGAGGAGGGCGGATGGCAGATCGTGCAGGCCGTCGAGCGTATCCGCGTGCCCGAGACGCTGCAACAAATCATCCAGAGCCGGATTGACGAACTGGACTTTGGGAGCCCTGGGGCACGCCGGGCCTTGTGGATGGCCTCGGTGATCGGGGAGGAGTTTACCGAAGACCTATGGTTGCACCTGTTCACCAGCACGGGGAGGGAGGAGGAGGAGTTCTTCCGGCATATCCGCGAGTTGAAGAGGATGGATATGATCCGCGAAGTGGAGCGCATCGAGGCGGAGCGCCCGCGCTGGATGTACCAGTTCCGGCACGGCCTGGTGCAGCAGGTGGCCTACGAGAACATGCTGGTGGAGAAGCGATGTGCGTACCACCGGGAGGTGGGGCGCTGGCTGGAGCAGAGGTACAGCGACCGCCTGCCGGCTTACTATGACGCGCTGGCGCACCATTACGAGCGAGGCGAGGTGTGGGAGAAGGCGCTCGCGTACCACCTCAAGGCGGGCCAGAAAGCACAGCGGGCCTACGCCAACCAGGAGGCGCTGGAGCATTATCGCCGGGCGCTGGCCCTGGCCGAGGGGCTGCGGGAACGCGGGGAGGACGGTGGCCTGCTTGAGCAGATCATCACCTTGCGCTCCGGCATGGCGCAGGTGCACCACCTTATTGGGGAGTACGAGGCCGCCAGCGAGGGCTTTCAAGCGGTGTTGCAACTGCTGCCCGAGGCCGAACTGGAGACGGATGAACGCCGCCGGAGGACGGCCGCGGCCCACCGGGGCCTGGCCGACGTTCACGAGGCCCAGGGCCGCTACGAGGAGGCGATGGCCGAGTTGCAGGCCGCCCTGGCTGCCCTGCAAGTGACTGAGGGCACCTCGCGCGAACTGGCCCTGATTTACTGGGGCATCGGCTGGGTGCAGATGCGCCAGGGGAACTACGACGAGGCCATCGCCAGTTGCGAGAGGGGACTACAGGCCGCGCCGCCGGACGACCGCACCGTCATCGCCGACCTCTACGACACGCTGGGTTTTACCTACAGGATACTGGGCGAGTATGACCGCGCCGCCGCCTACCACCGGGACAGCCTGGCCCTGCGCGAACAATTGGGCGACCAGGCGGGTATCGCCAAGACGTGCAACAACCTGGCCATCGTCAGTTGGCGTCAGGGCGACTATGAACAGGCCATCGCCTACTACCAACGCAGCCTGGCCATCGGTGAGAAGATAGGGCAGGTCGCCGCCGTGGCCTGGGTGTACAACAACCTGGGGCTCATTTACCGTGATCAAGGGAAATACGACCAGGCCATTGACTTCTATCAGAGGGCGTTGACCATCCACGAGCGCATCGGCGACCAGTTGGGCGTCGCTATGGTCCTGGGCAATCTGGGCGAGGTTCACCGGGACAAAGGGGGTCTGATGCAGGCTGTAAAGTACCTGCAGTCGGCCCTGGGCAAGAGCGCCGAAATTGGGGACCGTGAGGGGTTGACCCATGTCCATCGTCTGCTGGCCGAGATCTATCTGGCCCAGGGCGACCCGGCCCAGGCGCTCCGTTCGGGCCGACAGGCGCTGGAAGTGGCCGACGAGATCGGCGCACGGCCCCACCAGGCCCAGGCGCACAAGGTATTGGGGCGGGTTCACCTGGCGCTGGGTCAACCGGAGCAGGCCCGCGCTCACTTCGAGGCCGCCCGGCGCATCTTCGGCGACCTGGGCGATGAGAAAGGGATCGCGGACATCGAGGCCGCCCTGCGTGCTAAGAACGCGGATTGCAGGACGGCAACGGATTAATATAAGGAGGAAACGATAAGCGAAAGCGGATTGCAGGACAGCAACGGATTAATTTTTGAGAGGAGGAAACGATGAACGGAACAGGACACCCATCATACCCCCGCCGCCGTTATCCGTTGCCCATCCTGGCCCTTGTGCTGGCGCTGGTTCTGACCTTGTCTTGGGCTGTGGTCAGTTATGCCGGCCGGGCCGGCGGTTGGAAGGCCACCGAGTTCCAGGTGCAAAATATGGACAACGAGACGGCCAACTTCACAGCCCACTTCTATCGGCCCGACGGCAGTGAGGCGCTCTCGTTCACCGACAACATCCCGCCGGGGCGCTCGGTCTACTACCGACCAGAGACCGACTTGGGCCTGCCGGTGGACTTTACCGGTACCCTGAGATTGGAGAGCGAGCAGAACATCGTCGGAACCATCATTCACTTCGCCGCTCAGATGGACGATTTCAACGGCAACGACGTCTTTGAGATGGTCCCCGACGACACCACGGCCCGGACTTACTTCGCTCCACTGATAGAGCGGAATCACGGTGGAAGCAGCAGTAAAATCCTGGTGGGCAATCTGGGGCCAGCACCCGCCGCGGCAACCATCTTCATTTATAACCCGGACGGGACGCTGGCTTCGACCAGGGTACTCGGTCCCATTCCGGAAAACGGCAGCGCGTCGCTGAATCTGAAAAAGGTGGGCAATCTTGGCGACCAGTTCATTGGCTCGGCCAGGATTGAGGCCGATCAGCCCATTTGGGTGGACATCGTGCAGGTCAGTAGCGACCGGTGGGCCGTCTATCCTGCAACCCCGACCGGTGACGTCGAACTGTACGCGCCCGTCGCCGCCGATGGGGTCATCCCAACCATCAGGGTGCAGAACGTGAGTGACATCGCCACCACGGTGTGGGTCTGCTCGGCTGCGGATTGTGAGGATCCCGTTGATCTACCGCCCTGGGGGAGCCGGCGGATCATGCCCACCCACTCGTGGAAGAATTATTACACCATCACCAGCCCGGGAGGTGGCCCTATCGCCGCCGTGGTCAGCATAAGCGACACAGTGGGCGCTTCTGTCTACACGGCCCTGAGTTGGGATCAGGCATCCACTTGCCAGGCCACGCCGATGCTCTTTGATGACTATGATGACTGGGATACGACGCTGTGGATGTACAATCCGAACGCCGACCCCGTCACGGTCACCGTCTCTTTCGTCGGGACTTCGCCCCTCGACTCGTCGGCCGAGATCGTTCAGATCGCCCCCGGTGGGACCCAATCCTTAGGCCCGGACGACGTAGATGTGGGCACCAACTACGTCGCCCAGATATCCGCCGACCAACCGGTCTTTGCGCTGGTCACAGGCACGGCCTCTGACGAGGATGATGGCCGCTTCGTCTACCGGGCGACAGGCTTCCCCTCGTGTCCTTCCACCCCCATTCCCACGCTGACCGAGTGGGGCTACATTGTCCTGGCCGCTTTTATCGTGCTTGTTGCCGCCTGGACCTTGCGTCGCCGTTCGCTTGTCGAACCGGTGAGATGAGGTGAGGGGCCAGGGTGCAAGCCGCTAAAATGCCCTGCGCCCTGGCCCGCATGCGGGTGGAAAGAGATGACACGTCGTAAGCGCCGGCGCCGCAATCCGGGCCGACGAGAGCGGACGGTGAAGAAACCGGCGCACCCGCGAGCGGCCCAACGTCGCCGGGGACGGCGACCAACACTTCGGCAGGCTGTGTGGAGAATCTGGCAGGCGCATTGGCCGGCGATGCGCTTCGCGGTGCTGTTCGGCCTGGGGGTGGGGGCCGTCTATTGGCTGCTCCGCCGGGAGACCATTGCACGCACTGTGGTTGTCCCCTTTACTGAATCCATCGCTACGTGCAGCGGAGCTC
>QMOC01000109.1 GCA_003648085.1 Chloroflexota bacterium | reverse complement strand
GAGTACAATCATCGTCGTCTGGGAGACCGACCTGCCCAGCCACGGGGAGGTTGCATATGGTGAGACGGAGGAGTACGGCTTAAGCGTGGCCGACCCCGCAGTGGACACACGCCACGCCGTCACCCTCACCGGCCTTGTGCCCTACACCGTCTACCACTACCGCGTCACAAGCGGCGGCGCGCCCTTGAGCGAGGATGCGACCTTTCGCACCGCCGCCGGCCCCGATCAGGACACCTTCACCTTCGTCGTCTTCGGCGACACTCGCACACGGGACCGCGTCCACCAAACAGTGGTGGAGCGCATCCGGGCGCTGGCCCCCGACTTCGCGCTGCACACCGGCGACCTGGTGGCTCACGGTAACTCCCCCAGCGACTGGGAGACCTTCTTCGAGATCGAGCGGGAACTGATGGCCTCCGTCCCCCTCTTCCCCACGTTGGGCAACCACGAGGTCAACAACCCGCACTACTTCGACCTGTTCTACCTGCCCGGCAACGAGCGCTGGTACGCCTTCGATTACGGCAACGCTCGCTTCGTCTGCCTGCAAGTGGACGGCTTCGTGGACTTCGGCCCCGGCAGTGAGCAGTACACCTGGCTGGAGGAGACGCTGGCGGCCAATACCCGGCCCTGGCTCTTCGTCTACTTCCACGTCCCGCCCTACTCGTCGCTCAGAGAAGGGCCTAAGGAGACAGAGATACAGAGGACCCTCGTGCCGCTCTTCAAGCAATATGGCGTTGACGTCGTATTCAACGGCCACCATCATAACTACCAGCGCAGTGTGGTGGATGACGTGACCTACATCGTCACCGGCGGGGGTGGCGCGCCTATCTATGAGATCACGCGAGAGGATGACCATCTGCTCGCCTACAAGAACGCCTACCACGTGGTCTACGTCACCATCGCCGGGGACACGCTGACCGGTGTGGGTATGACCCCGGAGGGGGAGGAGTTCGACCGCTTCACGCTGACTCTACGGTAGGCGACATCCCTGCTTCTTGCAACCAAGAACCAAACGAGCCTGTATCTAGAGCCATCCCATTGACAAAGGGGATGGTTTGTCGTATAATATGTGACGCCATTATAACGACCGATTAATTGGCGTCATACTTTTGAGGCATAGAGAAACGATACGGCGGAGAAAATGCAATTGGGCACCCAGGTACACCCGCACACATTCATCTTTTCTCTGTACGGACATCACGTGCTGCCGCGTGGAGGGGAGATCTGGATCGGTAGTCTGATCCGTGCTCTGGCCGCCCTCGATTTCAGTGCCGGGGCGGTGCGGGCGCTCGTCTCGCGGATGCAGCGCAAGGGCTTCCTGCAGAGCCGACGGGTAGGCCGCCTGAGTTTCTACCGGCTGACCGACCTGGGGTTGCAGGAGGTGCACCGGGGCGGCGAGCGAGCCTTCGCCCCACCCACCGCCGAGTGGGATGGGCGATGGACGGTGGTAACCTACTCTATCCCCGAAAAGCACCGGAGGCGCCGGGATATGCTGCGGCGTTCGCTCGGCAGTTGGGGGTTCGGTGCGCTGGCTCCCGGCACCTGGATCTCCCCGCGTCCGCTTTCGCCGGAGGCAGAGAGCCGGTTGCGGGACCTCGATGTTTGGGAGTACCTGGAGATCTTCAGAGCCGAACACCTGGGGCCGAGCGACCAGCATACCTTGGTGGCCCACGCCTGGCCGCAACTCTCGGCGCTCGGAGACCGCTACCGGGCCTACGTCGCCAGGTACGAGCCGGTGCTTCGCCGTTTCGAGGCCGGCACCCTTGACGACGAGGGGTGCTTTACCGCCCATTTGCGCAGCCTAATTGATTTCGTCGCCATTACCCTGGAAGACCCGGCCCTACCGTCTGCTCTTCTGCCCAAAGATTGGCCGCGGCCCTCCGCCCAATCACTCTTCGAGGAGTTGAAGCGGGCTCTGGCCGAGCCTGCCGAGCGCTTTTTCGACGCGATTTATCAGACCGAAGGAGTGACCGATGGCAAGAGAACACAACTGTAGCGCTACCCCCCGCCCACGGGTGATCTCCAGGCGGGCTTTTCTCAAACTGGCAGCGATGGCGGGTCTGCTGGCCGGATGCCGTCCCATCCGGCAACTGGCCGCCACGCCGACCAGGCCACCCGTCACCAGGATACGTCCCGACGCGCCGGGCAAGGTCGTGCGCGCCCGTCACGCCGGCGTGTGGGATGGCGATACGCTGGTGCCGGAAGCCATCCGCCAGATGCTCGACGCCGCGATCAGATCATTGACCGGCCTGGACGATGCCAACGCAGCCTGGGCTGCTCTGTTCGACCCCGGCGAGCGCATCGCCATCAAGGTCAACACCATCCGGGAGAGCGACTTCTGGACCCACGTCCCGCTGGTGATGGCCGTGACGGAATGCCTCCAGGAGGCGGGAGTTCCGGCGGACCAGATTGTCATATTTGACCGCCTCACTCGCGAATTGGAGAACGCTGGCTTCCCGGTCAACCAGGACGGGCCGGGCGTGCGCTGTTATGGCACCGAGGGCGACTACACGCCGGGCTGGACGCTGCTGGACACCGAGGTCCGTCTCAGCGACATCCTGCTGAACTGCGATGCCCTGATCAACATGCCGATCCTCAAACGGCACGGCATTTCAGGGCTCACCTTCGCTATGAAAAACCACTACGGCACCATTGACAGGCCCGGTCGCTTCCACTCCAACGCAGAGCACGCCATACCCGAACTGAATGCTCTGCCACCGATCAAGGAACGCACCCGCCTCATCATCGGTGACGCGCTGACGGTTTGCACGCGATTCTGGCGCTCGGCCGTGACCGGGGACTCGATCCTGATGAGTTTCGATCCGGTCGCCCACGACACGGTCGGTCTGCTGGTGTTCGGCGAGGCGCTGGCTTCTGAAGGGTTTAGCCCAGGAGGAGAAACAGCCCTCGCCGCTCGCTGGCTGGAGAATGGAGCCCGGTTGGGACTGGGCACCAACGACCCCGATAGCATAAAATTGGTGGAGGTGAGACTGGGATGATGAGACTAACCCGACGGCAGTTTCTCAAATTGACCGGCGCGGCCGCAGCGGGCGTGGCGCTCTTTGGCGCTGGCTGCACGGCTCAACCCACCGCGACCACCGGCGGCGCTCCGAGCCCGTCGAAGGGGCGCCGGCAACCGCCCGCCCCCACCGGCGACCAGGCCTACCTGGCCGTCGCCCGGGGCAGTGACCCGGCGGCGATCACGAAAGCGGCCATCGCCGCCCTGGGCGGCATCGAGCGCTTCGTCCAATCCGGCGACGACGTGATCATCAAGCCCAACATCTGTGTGGACTACCACCCGCCGGAGTATGCAGCAACGACCAACCCCACCGTCGTCGCCACGCTGGTCTCCCTCTGCCGGGGGGCCGGGGCGCGGAGGGTGCGGGTGATGGACACCCCCTTCGGCGGCACGCCGGAATCGGCCTACGCGGTGAGCGGGATCGAGGAGGCGGTGCGGACGGCCGGCGGCGAGATGGAGGTGATGAGCCCGGTCAAGTTCGTCAAGACCCCCATCCCCGAGGGCCGCGACATCACCGAGTGGGAGGTCTATCAGGACGTGCTCGAGGCCAATGTGCTGATCAACGTCCCCATCGCCAAGCATCACTCCCTGGCCGGGCTGACCCTGGGGGGCAAGAACCTGCTGGGCGTGATCCTCAACCCCAGCCGGATGCACTTCAACCTGGGTCAGCGCGTCGCCGACCTGGTGAGCCTGGTGCGCCCGACGCTGACCGTGGTGGACGCGGTGCGCATCCTGACCGCCCACGGCCCCACCGGCGGTAGCCTGAACGACGTGCAGCAGACCGACACGATCATCGCCAGCCACGACATCGTCGCGGCGGATGCCTACGCCACCACTCTCTTCGGCCTGACCGGAGCAAGCATCGCCTACGTGAAGGCGGCGGCGGAGATGGGGCTGGGGACGATGGAACTGGATGGCATCAAGGTTGAGGAGATTAATGTGTAATGACAAATGAGCGAATGACAAATGAGCGAATGACAAATGAGCAAATGAGCAAATGAGCAAATGAGCAAATGACAAATGAGCAAATGACAAATGACAAGTCTCAAAGCCTGAAGCCCAAACCGGCGGTTGGTCATTGGTCGTTGATTTTCGCGCTGTTATTGGCGGGGTGCGGGGGCCGGTTGGTCTCGCTGGGCGATGTATTCCTCGACGCGGGTGCCTTCCCGGGCTGGACACCCGCTGGCGAAGTGGAACTCTTCGACCGCGAGAACATCTACGACCTGGTGGACGGCCAGGCCGAGGCTTTCTTTGCCTACGGCTTCGAGCAAGTTGCGGTGCGGCGCTACGAGAGCGCGGGGGGGGCGGTGCTGGACGTCGAGGTCTGGCAACTGGCTACGCCCGCCGACGCCTACGGCCTCTTCACCGTCAGCATCGCGGGCGAGCCGGTCGCCATCGGCAACGACGGCGACGCCGACCCGGGGCGGAGGCTGGCCTTCTGGCAGGATCGCTACTACGTGTGCATCCGCGCCCGCCAGGAGTTGCCCGACGCCGACCTATGGGGCTTTGCGGAGGCAATATCCGCCGCGCTGCCGGCCGGGGGGGAGCGGCCCGCGTTGGTGGACCGGTTGCCATCCGATGGGCTGGTGGAGCGCAGCGTCGTCTTCTTCCATCGGGAGATCTCCATCCAGAGCCAATTGTGGCTGGGGGGCGAGAACCTGTTGGGGTTAGGCCCCGGGACGGACGGCCTCCTGGCGCGGTACCAGGTCGGCGGTGCGGTGGCGCAACTGCTGCTGGTGCAGTACCCCGATGCGGAGGCGGCGTCGGCCGGGCTGGCGGCGTTGAAGGGCGGCGGAATCGCTGGCCTACTGGCCGCCGATGCGCGCGGCAAGCTGCTGGGCGCGGTCTTTGGCGAAGTGGACGAAGCGGCGGCTGGCAGATTGCTGACGAGCGCCATAAGTAGTAGGTAGAGCAGTGGAGGGGATTTTTATGAAGACGGTAAAAATTAAAGGGGCTCCTTATGAAATGGGGTTGGAGTATGGAAAGCAGTGCAAAAAGGAAATTGAGGATGCAATCTCCGCCTTTCATCTTATTGGAGCGCTTTCTCTAGCGCCAGGATATAGAGAGGGTCATCCTGGGCTTCGTCACACACTGTGGGCATTCCTTACGTATAGAAGTAAAAGCGATAGGCTTCGTTCTTTGGCTGAGAAATATGAAGAAGTCATCCGAGAATACCACCCTGCAATGGTCGAGGAGATGAGGGGCATAGCGGAAGGAGCGCAGGTGAATTACAAGGATATAGTTTATCTTAATATCTTCCCGGAAATAATTGAGGGCTGCTCAACCTGGGTCGCCTGTGGTAATGCTACAAGAAGTGGGGAGCCCTTGCTGGGGATGAATACCGATGCGTTTAAGTCCGTCCGAAAAACGCAAATTGTACTTTTCGCCGAGCCCGAGGATGGCTATAAATACATAGGAACGGCCCTCGCTGGCGTTGTAACGCCGCATCATGGGATAAATCAAGAAGGGCTTGCAGTGGCTTACATGTCGCTCCTTGCAGAGAAATCCGAGATACGTGCAGTCGGTATCCCCGCATACGTGTTGGAATCAAAGATTTTCTCAAAATGTGCTGAGGTGGAGGAGGCTCTGAGAGAGTTTGAAGCGGTGTCCCTTTCATCAGCCCCATCGGCTATCTTCCTCTCCGACAAGGAGAGGACTGCAAGGGTAGAGATGGCATTATGTGAGTATGACGCTAAAGTGATTGAGAATGGTGCAGAGGGCTGTTGTATGAGGCCATCGTTGGAGAAAATAAGGAAGTACGAAAGCACCTTTAAGATAATGCCTCAAATGACCGTTAACGCCATTCCGAGGACCAAGAGGATGGAGCAGTTGTTGAAAAGGCACTATGGAAACATAGATGTGAGTGTGATGAAGGAGATAGCGAGAGACCACGGAGAGGGTG
The DNA here is from genome assembly GCA_003648085.1 of Chloroflexota bacterium. Lineage (GTDB taxonomy): Bacteria > Chloroflexota > Anaerolineae > B4-G1 > B4-G1 > B30-G15. The sequence continues at coordinate 1,778 of QMOC01000109.1, read as the reverse complement.
AGACAAAAGGTAAAGGTATCTGTCAGCATAGCAAATTCCCCATAGGTGCGGTGACTATTGGTTCTTTTATCGCCAAACCAAGGGATTTAAGAATATGGCTTTGCCACGGTAATCCTTGCGAACATGAATACGAGGAATTTACGTTATAATCCGAGATAGGATATAACAATGGAGGCTCAAATCCGGTTCCGTTGGCTGGGGGTCGCTGGGATCGAGCCGTTAATCTCCATCACTCTCCTCAAGTTGTTCCTCCACCTCGCCACCAATAACCGCCTGTCAGGGTACGGCTACTTCCGAGATGAGTTCTACTATCTGGTCTGCGCGGAACGGCTTGCTTTCGGCTACGTTGACCTTCCACCGCTCGCGCCCTTTCTCCTCAGCGTCAATCGCTGGCTTGTGGGGGATTCGATCTTCGCCCTGCGCCTCTTGCCCGCCGTTGCTGGAGCAGCGACCGTCTTCCTCACCGGCCTGATGGCCCGCCGACTGGGAGGGGGGAGATTCGCTCAGGCGCTGGCTGCGCTGGCGGTCACCATCGCGCCGGTCCATCTGGTCATCAACGGCTTCTTCTCTCCCAACGCCTTCGAGGTGCTTCTGTGGACCGCGAGCGCTTACATCCTGCTCTTGCTGCTCCAGCGGGATAGCCCCCGACTCTGGCTGTGGGTCGGCGTGATAGCGGGCCTCGGCCTGCAGATGAAGCACACGATGGCTCTGTTCGGCCTGGGGATGCTCCTGGGCCTGCTGTTGACCCCCACCCGAAGGTATCTGCGCAGTAAATGGCTATGGCTGGGTGGTGCGATTGCTATGCTCATCTTCCTACCCAATCTCATCTGGCAGATGCAGCACGACCGGCTCTCGCTTGAGTTTTACGCCCACTCAAACCTGGTGAAGAACGTGCCGACGCCACCTGGGGAATTGATGCTGACCCAAATCCTGGTCCTGCATCCGCTCACGTTTCCGATATGGCTGGCCGGGCTGTATTTCCTCCTTTTCGCCGCAGATGGGAGACCTTATCGTATGCTCGGCTGGGTCTACCTGGTTATCCTCTCCGTGCTCATCGTGGGCCAATCGAGCCGCCCGGATCGGCTGACCGGGGCCTATCCTATGCTATTGGCTCCCGGAGCCCTGGTCGTTGAAAGGGCCATCGGGCAGCGCCGGATGCTGGCGACGGTCGCACTGCTCGTTCTGGCGCTGGGAGGCGTCGTTACCCTCCCCTTGGGCGTCCCCGTCCTGCCCCCTGAGACGACCGCCAGGTACGCCGCCATGCTGGGCGTGAGCGTTCAGATCGAGCAGGGAAAAACGGGTTCCCTGCCCTAGCACTTCGCCGACAGGCTGGGCTGGGAGGAGATGGTCACGACCGTTGCCGAGGTGTACCACAGTTTACCGCCGGACGAGCGGACACAAGCGACCATTCTGGCGGGAAACTACGGCCAGGCCGGAGCGGTGGATTTTCTCGGCCGGGAACTCGGCCTGCCCAGGGCCATCAGCGGTCACAACAATTACTTCCTGTGGGGGCCTGGGGACGCCTCCGGTGAGGTCGTCATCTCGATCGGCTTATCCGAAGGCGACCTGCGGGAGTTCTTCGAGGATGTGAGGTGGGCGGCTACCGCTCACTGCGACTATTGTCTGGAACAGGAGAGACCGGTTTACGTCGCCAGGCGGCTCAGGTTTCCAATTCAGGAAGTCTGGCCGCAGGTCAAGCACTATGACTAGACTGCGTTGCTCGCTCCCGGTCCCTGTCTTTGGGGCCTTGTTTGAGGTGAAATGATGGGTAGGAAACT
>QMOC01000108.1 GCA_003648085.1 Chloroflexota bacterium | reverse complement strand
GAGCACCTGGTGAACGGCCTGGTCGTACCGTTGCTGATCTTCGTCAGTCAAACCCGCTCCCAGTCCCCAAGCAAGATCGTAGCAGTTCAGACAGATGTCCGCTGTCTCCGTACGAGCGCGGGCGAGGAGTGATGAGACCGGTGCTCCCCACAGGTCTATCTGCTCCTTGATGCGATCGAAGACTTCAGATGCCAGTGCCATTGGGCGAGCATCCGGCACATTACGCAGCAGAAAGGCGGTGATCAACGCACGTGTGCCATACGTCAATCCGTCCCAGTGCGTAGCCACTCTATCGTCACCAATGCTTGAGCCATCCACGTCGAAAGAAGTGCCCTGAAACTCGATCAACGCGCCCGTGAACAAGCGGTAGAGCGTCTGTCCCAAGATGGGCACTGTCTGATTTCGGAAGTCCTCTGGGCGTTCCCCCACGGTATTCCAGTCTATGAGAATCAATGAACCAGTTCGGGCGTCGTAGAATATGCTATCCGATTTGACAGTATCTGTCAGGATGGTCTTGCGCAGTACCACTGCCCTTTTTATGAAGTCTGCCAGTTGGAGTCCGACGGTAAGCCCCTGTAGTTCATCATCAAAAGGCGGCACATTGGTCAGTTGAACTCCTGGCGCCCACTCCAGGATCAGGATCGGTAGCATCTCTACCTGCTCAGGGCCAGCGATTACTCCAACGGCCTGCACTCTCTCTCGTTCGCGAATCGAAAGGCCGCTCAACTTGCGCAGCTGCTCCGCTTCGCGAAGGATCTCCTGACCATACTGCGGTACTTTCGGCACTTTGATAGCCACCCATCGTCCGCCTGCGGGTTCTCCGGGTAGAGAGGCCGGGATCAGGGGGCTATCCCATTCGCTGCTCAGCAAGTCAAGATACTCCTCGGGGGGGCGACTGACCACTCCGACCTCCGGTCTCAAGGGTTCTCCTGTTGGCCACTGAAATGCCTTCCAGACGACCGACTTCACACCCGTTGTTATCTTCTGAAAGAGCAAGTAGTAGTGGCCAACCAGGAAGATGGCACGTAGGCGTTGCTCTGTGGGCATATGTCCTTACCTCCGAATATCATCCCAGAAACGCTGGCTGCCCCTCAAGGCGGCGCAGCGCATCTTCGACAACCAGATGCATCACGATCCCCAGTTCCTGTTTTCGGGTGTCACGGTTTTCCTGGAGTGCTCTGGCCCGCTCCAGCGCCTGCCCTAACGTGACCATCGCCGCACGTCGTGCCTCACCGTTCGACGATCCTATACCTTTACCTTCCAGCGCCGCCTCCACCGTTTCTGCAAGGTCACCCTGTTCGGCAAGCACAAAGGTAACCGCCGCCTCCCATAACGATGGAGGCTCATCCCGTGCTTCGGTCAGCGGCGCCGGTTCCATCTCTGGCAGAGCCAGCACCATCTGCAGCAAGGGAGCACGACCGCCGCGCTCCACGCTGTTCACTCTGACCCACCCATAGGCATAAGCCAGCCAGAAGGCTCGGGCGCGTCGCTCGTCCTCCAGCGTCAGGCAGGTATATGGCGAAAAGAAGCGCAGCGCCAAACCGATCTCGGATAGCAGTCCCTCGTAGAGGACCGCGTTCGTCTCCGCCGGAAAGACTTGAAGGGCGGCTCGTTTTTGGCTTCTTATTTCACGATACGCCTCCCGCGCCTGAGACCAGGAAGGCAACCCCCTTGTGCGCAATAGATCCAGCGAGGCCAGCGCGACACAGCGATGGGGATGCTGAATATGTGCCAGTTGCTCGCTGTGCACCTGCGCTACCGGAGCGCGGAGGTGTTGCAGAACCTGCTCGAAATGAGCGGACTGCCCGCCACCGGCAATGCCGACGAACCGATGGGCTTCACTGATCGGTTGCTCATAGGGCACTGTACGGATCAACGGTGCCGAACCGGGCCCACACTCCTCCGCTATGGCCTGCGGTGCACACAGTTCGGCCAATACATCTGCTATCTGTAAGGAGCGCAACACACTGCCATACGCCCTGCCTATGTCGAGCATCGCAGCCTCGGCCATTTCCGCGTCCGCATAATCTACCTCCCAGGGTTGGCTCCCGTACAGGGATAAACGCCACGTGTTGTCATCGGCGTAGCGCCAGACGAACCGAGTACGCAGGTCTTCCTTCAACAGCGGCGCAATGTAGCGCCGATAGAGTGCTTCCTCAATCTCTATATCGTCCAGGTATTTTCGCACACAGATTGCCCGTCGGGCTTGGCGCCGCTCGGCCAGGGCCGCAGCACGCTCCTCAGCACGCACCTTGATCTGGGCCAACACGTCTTGCCAGCGTGCCAATGGCTCTCTCGTCCGCTGGACGATTTGTGACCACTCCTCGACGATCCGTGACCAGGCGGTGCACAAGCGCACCTCAATCTCGGCCCTCAAGCGTGACTGTTCGGCTATCAGGTATTCTGCCTGCAAGCGAACCAATTGTGGCTTTCTGAAAAGCGCTCGCCAGGAGAGCCACGCGCCCCCGGCTACGGCCAACGCCGCTACCCCGCCCAACAAGGTAGACAGAGTGGGCAAAGCCAAGCCGGCCAACCCCAGGCCGACAACAACTGCGCCGGCGGGGATCAAGCCAGATAGCAGGGCCCGCCGCAGTCGAGGGTGTCGCAGCCGGCTGCCCTCTGCCGCCTTCTGCAGCGCCTCGCGCACCTTCTGGGCCTGTGCTTCTTCCTCGCGCAGCGCTGCCTCTCGCCCCTGCACCACCGCGTTCACAAGGTCCTGATACGCAGCCACAACCTCCTCAAGAACTTGTAAGAAATCACAGCCAACAACAGGGCCATACTCCTTCGGACTTTCATGCGTTGGATTTGGATTGAGCAACTGTGTCAGATGCTCTACCAACAGACGCTGGAAGATCACCCGCTGGCCTTCGGCGCAGGCCTGAAGATACGGTTCCAGTGCTGACAGACGCTCACGGACTTGTCCAACTTCATCGAATATTCTGGCCACGTCCTTCCCATAGTCCCCGGCACGTGCTTCTATGCTGGTTTGCACTGCCTCGAGCAGCCCGGTGCTCGCCAGCCCGCGCAGGACCGTGAGTGTCTCCTGCGTCGTTTCTTCTCCTGGGAACGGAGACAGAAGCGCGGCCAGTTCGACGCTCATTGCGTTGGCCTGTGATATGGCCTGCTCGGGCGGCATCTCGACCCGTTGTGCCAGGTCACGGATCAGCGCCGTATTCGGAACTCCGCTCGGTGAGGCGGACTGGGACAGGAACGCGATGACCTGAGCGCGCGCCTCGGAGAGACCACCCTCCTGTTGCCCATCGAGCATCTGCCCGACCAGGCGCAAAGCAACGGTTTCCACCAGATCCTTCACCGGAAGTATGTACGTGAAGACACCGAGGCTCTCATACAACGCCTCCTGCCGTTCATACTGCCGCCGGTTCAGGCGCTCGCTCACCGCTTGTGCGACCACCTCCCATGCATTATGAAACGTTGGGTCTGCCAGCGCGACGATTACGTCCGCGATGGCAGGATACAGGCCCCACTCAAGCGGTATGCCACCCAGGCTCGGTTTGCCTTCCCGGTCGGTGCTGAAGAGGTAGCAGCGCTCAAACAACTTCCCCTTGCGCCAGGTGACCTCCTTGCCGTAAGAGATGGGATAGGCATGTTCGAACACCAACTGGAAGCGATCCAGTTCACGCCACGCGGCGGCGGCTGTACGCTGCAATTTCACCATGGCGGCCAGGTCTATGCCCATAGAATGTGCTTCCGGCAAGACCAGTAGCCCGTGTACCACAAACGATGGGACCTCTAACGCCTGTGCTTGCCGCCGCACCAAATGCGCGATGTCGGCCAGTAAGCCGCTCCCTGTTGCACCGGCCAGCGAAGCGACGATATAAATCGTCAGTCGGTCATCAGGCTTCAGGCAGAACGCCTTCAACTCCGCCGCCAGACGTTCCTCCACCTTATGCCGATGGGCCACGAGTGCCAGGCGGCACAGCATCCGACGAAGCCCTCCGTCCTGCTGGCTATGGGAGTTAGGGAAACCCTCATCTGCCTGACCGAGCTGCGCAAACAAGCGGTGCACTGAAGCGTCAACAGGCAGGGATAGTGAATCGGCGGGCTCGGGATAGAGTGCTGCGGGCTCCGTATCTATCGCGAGCAGCCGCACAGTAGGTGGTAACTCGTCGCCGTACGCTTCGCGCAGCGTCTCGCGAAGTGTTTGTAAAACCCCTGCTCCTGTTCCCCCAAGACCGATCACCAGCGTGGGATTAAGCCGTGCGTCGAACTTGAAGCACGCAAGAGGAAGAGTAGGAGGAACCGATGGTTGCGGAATCGGCGCCCACCGGCCGGTATCCAGACCCGGTGCTGAGATCGCTCCGATCTGCGGGTGACGCCAGGCCTTGCGTGCCTGCTCTCTACGTCGCCACAACACCCACAGCAAGAGAGCCAAAAGCGGTAAGAGTAGCAGCAGCAAGCACACCCACCACGGCAATCCCAGCACTGTGCAGGGCCACGTGAGCCCTCCCAGACACAGCAGGCTGGAGATACAATCGTTGCTCAGCGGTTCGTCCGCACAGGGCGAAACAGTCGGCACCGGTATGGGCGTAGCGACAACCACATCAGTGACGATGAGGGTCGGACCGGGGCCGTGGGCGAGGCTGTACTGCTGGTCTCCACACAGGATGTAACTGACATCGGTTGACAGTGTGGATGGGAACTCACCGGCCCGTGTGGTGCGCACGCGAAAACTGAGAGTCTGCTGCTGTCCCGGAGCCAGCACGTCCAGTGTCCAGGTAATGTGATTTCCACTCACGATGCCCATGGGTGAGAGACTGTCGCTCACGAGTTCGAGCATCGCGTCATCGTAGATTGTGTGGAGTATAACGTTCGAAGCCTTCGCAGCCTCGATCTGTACCCGGATCGTTTCGTAAATTTCAACCAAATCCGCCGCTGTCGGCGCGTGATAGTAACACAGAGATGAGGACGCCAGGTTCTGCATCAACACCTGATCGGCATCGCTTCCCAGGCTGATCGTGTAGATGGCAATCCCTTGCTCCTTCGCCTGCTCCGCGCTTTGTTGGGCAGGCGTCCAGTCGCTTTGTCCATCGGACAGAAGCACGATGTTAGCCGTTGCCGACGGTCGCCGCGCCCCCCCACTCAGTACTCGCACGGCTTCCGAAAGCCCCGCTGCAATGTCGGTTCCATCTATCGTGGAAAGGCTCTCGATAGCCCGGCGAGCGACCTCCGCACGCTGTGTAAGCCCTTGCACAGTGAAGGCCGTGTCGGAGAACGCCACCACTGCCACCTGATCGGTGCTCAGGTCTACATTGGCTATGAATTGCAGGGCAGCCCGCTGCGCAGCCGCCAGCTTGTCCTCGTCATCCATGCTGGTGGAGACGTCCATCACTAAGACGATATCGGCCTGTTGAGGCTCCGTCCCCATGCACGTTCCGGCCTCCTGCCCCGTCAGTGTGAACGTGATCCACGCTTCCTCCCCAACCTTCAATTCCGTCGGAGAGGCCGACTGAGCGAGGACAACGGCCTCACCGGCCTCCTGAGCCGCACCATAGGCAACCGGCAGGCACAGGCTAAAAATGACAAGTAAGAAGACGCTGGCATACTGCCTCATATGACATATGGTGATCGGCATACACATATCACTTCACAGAAAACTGCTGCATGCCCTAGGATGGGCTGGCAAGTATGAGCACCTGCCAGCCCATCCGAGAGGCCGACTATACGGCAATCTCTTCCAATCGCTCGATCTCGTCCCAGAGAATCAGATGCATCACGGAGTAGAGATCCCGCGTAAGTTGGTCAGGGCGTTTGTCCTCATCCATCTGCTCGATGAAATCCAGACGGTGGTATGGCTCGATCTTGCTGCGAATATAACGTTCTAACCGTCGTACCAGTTGGCGATGCCCTCCTGCCTGGATACGATCGCCGGCGAATTCTCTCAGAACCTCCAGAATCTTTTCGGACAACTCGGCACGATATTGTTCGATGTAGCAGTCCTCGTTGTCATCTAAGAATCGCTCCAGCCGCTCTCGGAGCACATCTTCGTCACCCCGCTTGACCCAGCGCTCGTTCTCGGCCACAAAGCGGCGGAAAGCGCCCGGCAGCACCGCGTCACCTATTGAAGTCAGGATATCACTCCAGCCTTTCATGCGCTCCTTAAATTCGTCCACCACGGCCTCCCGTCCGCTGGTGATCGAATCCCGGCGTAGCAGAAGTGCACGGTCTACTCGCTCCGGTTCCACCCGGATATCCACTCCCGGTGTGACATCCGCAATCCGTTTGCGCCCCGTCTCTTGGTCAATGCGCGGATAGACAAACGTCGTCATGGCATCCAACAACCGAGTGTTGCCGGGTTCCGTCAGACGTATTACGAACGTCGGATCGTGCCGCCGGGTGCGATCCAGGCGCAATACATATTGATTCTTTCCGGGAGCGCTTGGCGCCTCTTCGATGCGCACCAGATCATAGAACATCGCGAGGGTGAAACGACGCGCCATCTCCTTGTCCTCCAGCAATGCAACGAGCGCGGGTGAGAGCAACCGCTGTGTTTGATGCAACGGGTACTTTTTCAAACGTTGCTCGTACCAACTGGCGTTGACCTCGGCGGGAAAGCAGTGCAGCAACCGCCGGTCACCGGTGTATTCGCTGTATGCCCTGGCGGCGATCTGATATGGAGTCGTCTTGTTGCCGGCCAGCACATCGGTGGTGGACAGCACGATGCAACGATGTTTGTTGCTGAGACCAATGATCTGGTTTTCTCTCGCATTTGGGGCGCTGGCTGCTAGTTCTGCCCCCAACGCGTTGAAATACGGCACGTGCACACCTTGATTCACGCACACGAAGTTACGCTGTCCGGCCCGTCCCTGCTCACGCGGGTCGTAGGAGATCAACGCGCCTGAGTTGTCGAGCATCTCCTTGGCCGCGCGCGCAGGGGTCTTGAGATCCTCCAGGCGACCGGCCACGGTCTCATTCTGGATATCCATAAAGTAGGGGCGCATCCTGTTAACCAGGAAACGCGCGTTGATGGCGGTTGCGGGCTCCTCCCGTGAGGGCTGAACCGCCAGTGCCTCGTTGCCGTACAGCAAATCTAACCGGAAGCCATCCTCGCCACTGCTCAGCGTCCAGCGGAACCGGCGCAGAATCTCTTTCCACTTGTCTTCATCCAGATACTTCCGGTACAACTCGTCCTCATATTTGTCGTCGGTCAGGTACTCATAGACTTTGATGCGGCGCTGTTCCTCGCGACGACGCTGTAACTGCTCCTGCTCTTCAACCAGCCGCCGGTACACCCCTTGCTCTCCACTGCCCACCGGCCCACCTAACGCCAGGATACCGATCCAATGGTCAACCTGTGCCTTTGCATTTTGTGTAACCGCTTTGAAGGACTCGGCCAGGTCAATTACTGCCCGTAGCAACGCCTCCTGACGCTCCAGATCAAGCAGATAGTTCTCGGCGGCAATGTACTCGTCCTGGGAACGTACCGCTGTGCCGCGTAGCCGATCAAGCAGCCCGGTGGCGTCGCGATTGTCGAACATGACCTGCTTTGTCACCGCCACGTCATCGCGGGCCAGGGCTACTTCCTTATCGGCCGTCCAGACCTTGGCCACTTCGCGCATGAAACTCACGAACTCGTCGAAACTCTGAATGACCCATCCCAGCCATTCCTGCACATAGGGCAACTTCCCCTGTTTGGCGATCAGCGGATCGTCGGTGATGCCGTTAAGCAGATCGGTCATTCTCTCTGCCAGTAGGT
>QMOC01000107.1 GCA_003648085.1 Chloroflexota bacterium | reverse complement strand
TGGGGAGGCAGGAGGTAAGAAGCAGGATGCAGGAAGTAAGGGGCAGGATGCAGGAAGCAGGAGGCAGGAAGTGAGTGGTGAGTTTCTTGCGGTTCATTTTAGTCAGCGATTCGGCGGTTCAGCGATTCGGCGATTCAGTGATTCAGCGAGTCGGCGATATGACTATACCATATTCGGGGCCAAAGGGCAATGAGCGTGGCTATTTAGCAGTTCCGCCAGATTCCAGATCGGACGCAGATGAACGCAGATTTTCGCAGATCAAATTCAAAAAATCAGCGTTTGGGGGCGTTCGTCTGCTTCCCAACGGTGGCCCACGACTTCAGTCGCCGGGCATAGAGGGGCAGTGGACAGGCAGGGACCAGACATTGTCGGGCAAGGGAGTATCAGGGCTGCCGACAGCCGACCAGCGCTCTCCGGTCGCCGGTTCCCATACTCCCAGTTCGATGGTGTATTCGCCGGATGGCATAGGGTCGAAGTAGCGCACGTCGCGCACGACCTCGCCGGGCTCCCATACCCAGAAGGGAAGCATCCCCAGCAACGGGTAGCCGTCGGCCTGCGCGACCAATGTACCATCTGGGCCGAGAAGGTGCGCGAAGATGGTCACATCCGTCTCCACGGCCGCCTCCGTCCGCCAGTACGTGGTGAGGCGCACCCGTCCGACCTCATCGCAGGTGCGGGTCGCGTCCAGCAGCGCCACGCGGTCCCCGAAGCGGGCCAGCGCCTTTTCCCCGGTGGAGGAGGAGAGGCCGCCGGCCTCGAGCAGGCGGATGTGCTCCGGCCCGTACCGCGTCAGGTAGACGGCGCGGGCCTGACGGGCGGCGGTCGCCAATTCCTCCCAACCGACCAGGGGGCCGAAGAGACGGTAGGTGTAGCCCGGCGGCTCGTCCACCGCGACGGCGCCAAAGGCGACGGCTTCGGCCGCGTCGTGGAGATGGGTGTGGACGTAGACGAGCCCCTCGGCGGTGACGCGCGCGGGCAGGGGGATGATGCCCTCGAAGCCCAACGGGTATGTGCGGCCCCGAGGCGTGATCCGCATCGGCAGGTTGACCAGCAGCAGCGGTCGCTCCCGTGTGGCGGCCTCCGCTGCAGCCCAGAGGCTCTCACCGACCATCGCGTAGAGGCGTACCCCCTGGCGGACAAAGACGGCCGCCGGCGTCAGAAGCGCCACCAGCAGGATGCCACTCGCCACGGCACGCCGGTGGGGGCGCAGTCGGGCGAGCCAGCCGCTCGCGGCTGTTGCCCACACCAGAGAGATGCCGACCGCTGGCAGGTACAGGTAACGTGGGGCCAGCGCGAACCAATCGGCCTTCATAGAGACCAGCGGCGGGAGGGCGAAGAGCGCGAACCAGCCCACCCCCAGCCAGAATACGCCCGGGTTCCATCGCAGCCCGCTCCACACCAGTAACGCCAGGGTCGGCAGGGCGATGAGCCAGAGGCTCAGTTCGGGATCGAGATCCCACCACACGGCCAAACGTTGTGCCAGCGGTGCCACGGGGTAGACCAGGCCCTGTACCAGGTAACCGGCGTTGCGCCGAAGGTCGGGGAGGGTGAGACCGAAGCCGGTGACGCCGGTTCCGCGCATCCCCCGCCAGATGGCCAGTGTGACCAGGAACAGGCCGACGAAGGCCAGTGGCCACCAGGAGCGGTGTTGCCAGCGACGTTGCAGCCGGCCCGCTCCCTCGGCCAGCACTACCAACGGCCCGACCAGCAATCCGGCCTCGTAGTTGAACGGAGCCAGTGCTGCGAGCAGGAGCGCCAACCCTATCCAGTGCATTCCATATCCCCGGCGGCCCCGGTCGTAGGCCAGCAATGTGCCGGCAGCCATCGCGCTGACCAGCGGGTTGTAGAGTGCACCGGGCCAGGCGACGGCCTGCCGCGAGAAGGGGAAGGCGGCGAACAGCGCGGTAGCGAGGGGAGCGGAATGGGACGCAGATAAACGCCGATGAACGCTGCTTTCTTCTCCCTTTGGGACATACGGTCGCATCCAGGCCGCGACCAGAAGGCCGGTGAGCCAGGCGGCGGCCAAGTGGGCGATCAGGTTGAGGAAATGTAAGCCGGGCGGGTGTAGGCCGCCGACGAGCCCGCCCCACACGCGCCAGAGGGTGTACCACAGGGGCCGGTAGTAACCGTAGGGGCTGGGGTCGGACCACAACTCGCGCCACGAGAGAGATTCCAACCACGGTATCTGGACCAGGTCGTCGGAGAAGAGCGGGAGTGTGAGCGTGTCTCCGTACAGCAGAGCAGCGAGCGCCAGCGCGACGAGCGCGGAGGCGAAGGCAGGATGGGTCAACGCACGCGGAGAGGAAGGCATGTTGCGTCAATTATAGCGGAAAGCGATTGCAGGTGCAAACTCCAGCAGAGTGTGTCGAAAAACCCGGGGGTTGAGCCTGGTGGGGAGTATGCTATAATAACGTAGCCGCAGTCCAGGCCAGCAAGTACGGCGGCAGCAGCCCGATGTGTGAGGGCGTCGAAATGGAGTGCAAGCGTAGTGATAGAGGCTGTGTGGCCCAGGAGTCCGACCGCTGCCTGTTCATCACTTTCCCGGCCCTGGTGCTCCTCATCGTGTCTCTCGTCTTTATCCTCCGCCCACCCGATATGACCTATCTTGACCTCCTGCGTCAGGGGGACGAACACGCCGCCAGAGCCGAGCGTACTGCTGCTGTCGCTGCCTATCAGGAGGCTGCCCGCCTGCGGTCCGACGATCCGATCCCCTACCTCCGGCTGGCTCGGGTCTACCTGGACTGGGGCCGTACCGACGACGCGCTGACCGCCGTCGCTGAGGCTGAGCGATTGGGCGCAAGGGAGGCCGATTTTGAGCGACTGCGGCTCGCCATTCACATTGCTCGTGCCGACTGGCCCGCTGTCGTCGAGCACGCTCAACGGCTGCTGGCCCTTGATCCCACCGAGGGTGAGGCTCGCCATACCCTCGCCCGCGCCTATGTCGAACTGCGGGAGTGGGACGCGGCACAGGCCGAGTATCAGGCGCTGTTGAACGCCGATCCTGCCGACCACGTGGCCCACGAACGGCTGGGGGCGCTATTGGCGGGCGCTGACCCCGCCGCTATCCGGCACCTCTTCGCCGCCCGGACCGACTTAGCGGACAATCTGCTCGGGGTGCTCCGAGAGATGGGCACGATAGACGACCCCGCCTACGCCAGTGCGCTTCTGGGGCGGGCCTGCTTCGAGGCGCAGGAGTGGGCGCTGGCGGTGCATCACTTCGAGCGTGCCCTCTCGCACAATCTCGACTTTCCCGATGCCCACGCTTACCTGGGCTACGCGCTTGACCAGATGGGCTACCCGGATGAGGGCCGGTTCCACTTGCAGCGAGCCGTTACACTGGCCCCCGATTCGCCCGTGGCCCACATCTTCCTGGGATTGCACTACGACCGGCTGGGTGATTTCTCCGCCGCTCGCGCCGAGTACGAGACGGCCTACGACCTGGACCCCACTAACCCGGCCACGTGTGTCGAGATCGGCCAGACCTGGGCTGCCGAGGGGCGCTACGTGGCGGCGGAGATCTGGCTGCGGGAGGCCGTCTCCCTTGAGCCCGATGATCCGGCCCTGTGGGAGGTTCTGGCGCGTTTCTACCTCGATCACAACATCACCACTGAGGGGCGGGGCGTCGAGGCCGCATCAGAGTTGGTCAAACTCTTGCCCGACGACGCGGGCGCTTATGACCTGCGCGGCTGGGCTGCTTTTCAGGTCGGGGATTACGCCGCTGCGGAGGATAACCTCTTGCAGGCTCTCTCTCTTGATCCGATGCTGGCTTCGGCCCACTATCATCTGGGGTTGCTGTGGGATGCCCGAGGCGCACATCAGAAAGCGCAAGAGGCGTTCATCCGTGCCCTGGACCTCGATACTAGGGGCGAACTGGCCCCGCTCCTTGAACGGGCGATGGGGGGAATTTCCTCTCACAAATCCTCCACTACCCGTGTATATTAGAGTAGTTCTCGGTACAAAACGGGGTCGGAGGCCCGGCTTCGGCCGGGGAGCCCCGATGCGGACGCCCGAACTTGTTCGGGACACTCCGGTAAATCGGGGCCTCCATTGAGTTTTGTACCGCAAATTGGAGTGGACCAATGACTGACGCCGAGACCATCGCGCGCGCTGCCAGTGGAGAAGAGGCGGCTCGGCGAACGCTCTATGAAGCGTACTATGCGGCCGCCTTCCGCTTGGCGTATCTGCTCCTTCAGGATACCTGCGATGCCGAGGAGGTGGTGCAGGATACGTTCATCTACCTCTTCCGCAACCTGCATCGCTACGAGCCTGAGCGCGGTTCCTTCTGGACCTGGTTGCGCGTGGCGCTGGTGAGCCGTTGCCGCAACAAGCGTCGCCGCCGGCGGTTGTCCCTCATCTCGCTGGAGATGCTCGATGCTGTTGGTCAATCCCCGGCCGATCCAGAGCCGGTCAGCGATCCGGCGAGCGTGTTGGAGAGGCTGGGCACGCGCCGGGCGGTGTGGGAGGCGCTGCAGCAGATCAGCCCGGGCGCCAAGGATGCTCTGATCTTGCGCTATTACGAGGAGTTGTCATACGCCGAGATCGCGGCGATCCTGGGCTGCTCGGCCGATGCCGCCCGGGCGCGTGTGGCTCACGGCAAAGCGCAACTGCGGCGTCTGCTCACCGCGCCGGAGGAGGAAGCGGCGTGCGAAGGAGGCGCTGTACGCGCGGTGAAGGTGGTGTGAAAGATGAGCGATGTTCATCCAGAGGAGATCGAACTGGCTCGGTTCGACGACGGTGGGGCCGGTGCGGGTATAACAGAGCACCTGCGTCAGTGCGTTCGCTGCCGGAATGTCGTCGCCGACTACCGCTGGCTGCGACGTGAGATCGCCGCTACACTGGCGCTGGCAGCGGAGGCAGTGCCTATGCCGCGTCCTAAGTGGTGGGCCGTGCAGGAGCGTATGTTCCTCAGCCAGCGGCGGCAAATCCGATGGCATGCCTCTGCCGCTGCCGGTGTTATGCTGGCGGTCTGTCTAATTCTCTTCGTCTCCAACTTCCTGGGCCCGGCGATCGCGGTGCGAATGCCCCAGCCGGAGGTGGTGGTGATGCCCGCCCCGGTCACGGCCGTTGCGTCTGCTGAGCACCCGGTCTCGGGCGCTACTCCCACTCCGGTCATATCTGGTGTGAAGGCGGAATCATTGCCGACGCCTGCCTTCGTGCCGCTTCCCACGGCTCCGCAGCCCGAGATTTCAAGCACCGAGATGTGAGTCCCAATGAGCCAAGTCTTCCTTGCCTTCCGCTGGTATCTCGTCGTCCAACTTTTCGGATTGGCGGCGTTGCCGCTCTGCCTGCGCCTCTTCCGCCACCTGCCGGATCGCGGCTACGGTGTCTCCAAGCCGCTGGGCCTCCTTCTGGCAGGGTGGGTCTTCTGGATTCTGACCACATTCGGCTGGCTGTACAACACCGCTGGTGGCATCCTTGTGGCAATTGCCACCGTCGCCACTGCTGGTGCTCTCCTCCGGTATCGCACCCACCACCACCCCACCGGCTCACCAACTACCAATCTACCAATCACCAATCTACCAATCACCAATCTACCAACCCACCAATCCACCATCCTCGTTACCGAACTCCTCTTCGCCCTCACCTTCGCCGCCTGGTGCGTCGTCCGCGCCCATATGCCACGCATCCAGACGGCAGGGGGCGAGAAGTGGATGGAGATTGCCTTCCTGCGCGCCATCCTGCGCTCCGATACCTTCCCGCCCCACGATCCCTGGCTCTCTGGCTTCGCCATCTCCTACTACTATTTTGGCTACCTTATTGTCGCTATGCTTACTCGTTTGGCGGTCGTCCCGCCTTCCATCGCCTTTAATCTCGGCATTGCCACCCTCTTCGCCCTCACCTGCACGGGGGCCTTCAGCCTGGTCTACAACCTCATCGCGGCGAGTTCAAAGCCCAAATCCCAAAGCCCAAATCCCAAAACGGCTCAATATTCTGTTCTGGGCGGTCTGTTGGGACCGCTGCTGGTGGCTGTGATGGGTAATCTAGAGGGGCTGCTGGAGGTGTTGCACGCCCGGGGCATTGGGCCGGCTGCTTTCTGGGCTTGGCTGGACATCCGTGGGATTGACGGGGCGCCGGTGTCCTTTGCCCAAGGCAGTTGGGTGCCCACGCGCTTCTTCTGGTGGTGGCAGGCCTCCCGCGTGTTGCAGGACTACACTCCCTGGGGGGCAGAGCAGGAGGTGATTGACGAGTTCCCCGCCTTCAGTTTCATCCTGGGTGATATGCATCCCCACGTCCTGGCGCTGCCCTTCGCCCTCCTTGCCCTCACCCTGGCCCTGAATCTCTACCTACGAGTAGCGAATAGCGAATGGCGAACCCCGAATCCCAAATTCCGAATTCCGAATCTACGATCCGCCCTCCGCAATCTGCAATCTTTGCTCCCGTTCACCACCTGGGAGTTCCTCACCTACGCCCTCTGTCTCGGCGGCCTGGGCTTCCTCAACACCTGGGACTTCCCCATTTACCTCTTCGTCGTCGTCGCCGCCTACACCCTCGCCCACTTGCGCAACATGCAACACGCAACACGCAACACGCAACACGTTTCACGCTTCGCGTTCCTCTTCGTCACCCTCCTCGTGACCGGCATCTTTCTCTACCTCCCTTTCTGGCTCAGTTTCCAATCCCAGGCTGGCGGTGTCCTGCCCAATCTGTTTAATGGCACTCGCTTGCCCCAATTCCTGGTCATGTTCGGGCCGCTCATCTTCGTTGCCATTGTCTTCGTCACTGACCAGGCTCGGCGGTGTGGTGTGAAGGCTGCCGATGCGGTCAAGTGGGCCTTTGTTGTAGCGCTGGGCATTCTCGCCTTGCTGATGTTGGTGCTTGGTTTTGTCGTACTGCTGGTCTGGCTGGGCGTGATCCCGCCGCAAGGAACTGTGGCCTACCTGGCGGCCTGGCTGCACGGCGAGCCCATCCCCGGCCTGGAGGGCATACCCAATGCCCGTGCTCTCATCTCGCGCAGCCTGATGGCGCGTTTACTCGACCCTGCGATTTTAGAGCCCACTCCTCTTTTCCTTCGCATAGCCATTATCGCTCAATCCATCGTCGCATCCCCACTCTGGACCGCCCTTGGCCTCACCGCTCTTCTCACCACCATCGCCCTTCTCTTCCGCACCAATTCCCAATCTCCCAATCTCCCAATCTCCCAATCTCCCAATCTCCCAATCTGCCAATCTACCAACTTTGTCCTTCTCCTCTTCGCCACCGGAGCCCTGCTCACCCTTGCCGTCGAATACGTCTACCTGCGCGATCACTTCGGCACTCGTATGAACACTGTCTTCAAGTTCTACTTCCAGGCGTGGACTATGTGGGGTATTGCCGGGGCCTATGCGCTGGCGGGCTTCGTCCGGCGGGGCAGGGTGGAGGTGGTGGTTGTTGCCGTGCTCCTCATCGCCGCCGGGTTGGTCTATCCCGCGTTGGCCATCCCGGCCCGTGCTCGCGAATACGGTGGCCCACCCACGCTCGACGGCACGGCCTACCTGGCCGAGACACAGCCGGACGACTACGTTGCCATCACCTGGCTCAACGAGAACGTCAGCGGCGCACCAGTCATCCTGGAGGCTCCGGGCGACCATTTCAAGGCTTACGTCTATGAGGGGCGCGTCTCTGCCCACACCGGCCTGCCCACACTCCTCGGTTGGGCCGGCCACGAGCACCAATGGCGTGGGAATTACGATGAGCAGGCCCATCGAGAACCAGACATCGAGACGCTTTACACCAGCGTAGACC
>QMOC01000106.1 GCA_003648085.1 Chloroflexota bacterium | reverse complement strand
GTGGGCAAACCGCTGCGCCGGGTGGACGCGCTGAGCAAAGCGGTGGGTGCGACTGTTTACGCCGGCGATTTCACGCTGCCCAATATGTTGCACGCCAAGGTGTTTCGCAGCACTGTTCCTTCGGCGCGCATCAGGCGGCTGGACGTGAGCAAAGCGCGGGCACTGCCCGACGTCGTCTGCGTCCTCACCGCTGCGGACCTGCCGGACGCCAAACTTATCACCGACATGCCCGGTCAGACGGGGCAGAAGATTCGCGCCGGTTCGGAGGCACCGGTGCTGGCCTCTGACCGGGTGCGGTACGTGGGGGAGCCCATCGCGCTGGTGGCGGCCGAGACGCCGGACGTTGCCGAGCGGGCGTTGGAGTTGATCGAGGTCGAGTACGAGCCGCTGCCGGGCGTGTTTGACCCTCTGGAGGCGATGAAGCCCGGTGCTCCTATCGTCTACGAACCGGATAACATCGTCGCCCGCTGGAAGATCCGCAAAGGGGATGTGGAGGCCGGCTTCGCCGCCGCCGACGTGGTTGTGGAGAACACCTTCCGCGTGCCCTTCGTTGACCACGCTTATCTAGAGCCGGAGGCCGGCGTGGCCTGGGTGGACGAGCGAGATGTGATCAACATCCGCGTCTGTACTCAGGTGGTGGAGCACTTCCGCAGCATTGCCAGGGCCGTGGGAGTCCCGCACAACAAGATCCACATCCAGGGCACTATGTTGGGCGGTGGCTTTGGTGGCAAGGAGGACATCACCGTCGAGATTTTCCTGGCGTTGCTGGCCAAGCACACGCGCCGCCCTGTGCGCCTGGCGTATACCCGCGAGGAGTCCATCCAGGCGCACTCCAAGCGTCATCCGTTCATCATCACCCACCGCACCGGCGTCAAGAAAAACGGCCGCATTACCGCCGCCGAGATTGAGATGATCGCCGATTCTGGGGCTTACCCCTATTTGAGCCCCTACGTGTTGCTCTATGCCACGGTCGCAGCGCCGGGCCCCTACCGTGTGGACAACCTCCGCGTGGACAGTGTGGCCGTCGCGACGAACAATCCTTTCACCAGCGCCTTCCGTGGCTTCGGCTTCCCCCAGGCGGCCGTCGCCCATGAGCAGCAGATGGACGAGATTGCCAGGGCATTGGGGATGGATCCGCTGGAGGTACGGCGCGTCAATTATCTCAGAACGGGCGACCGAAATTCCACCGGTCAGGTCATCAGGAGCGCTGCCTGGCTGGAGGAGACGGCTACGCGGGCGCTGGAGGCGCTGGGCGAAAAGACGCCCGACCGTGGGCCGGTCAAGGTGGGGTGGGGCTTCGCCTCCACCATGCAGAGTTATGGCCGCATCATGTGGTTCCACGACACCTCTCGCGCCTGGGTTGGCCTCGAACTGGATGGCAGTGTGGTGATCCGTTGCGGCGTGCCCGACCTGGGGGCTGGACAGGTGAACAGCCTCTGCCAGATCGCCGCCGAGGTGTTGGGGGTGGGGCTGGAGGACGTGACGATTTACAGTACCGACTCGGCGCTGACGCCGCTGGCGGGCACGA
The DNA here is from genome assembly GCA_003648085.1 of Chloroflexota bacterium. Lineage (GTDB taxonomy): Bacteria > Chloroflexota > Anaerolineae > B4-G1 > B4-G1 > B30-G15. The sequence continues at coordinate 6,227 of QMOC01000106.1, read as the reverse complement.
CGACCGCCACACGCCAGTTGTATATGTCGGGCAACGCCGTCTTGCAGGCAGCCAGGGCGGTGCGCAAGGTGCTGCTCGACCGGGCGTCGAAGCACTTTGAGGAAGACCCAGCGAACCTGGATATAGCAGACGGGGTGGTGTTTGTCAAGGAGTCAGCGAATCAGCGAATCAGCGAATCACCATCGCCGACTCGCTCTGTCGCTGACTCGCTGCCGTTGGCGGAACTGGCCGCGATGTGCGCCGCCGAGGGGTTGCCGCTTTCGAACCTGGCCTTATTCAAAGCGCCTTTCACCGCGAGACTCGATCCAGAGAATCTCCAGGGAGACATTTTCCCTGACTTCACCTTTGGCGCCCACGCCGTTGAGGTGGCGGTGGACACTGAGACAGGCGAGATCACGCTGCTCAAGAGCGTTGCCTGCCACGATGTGGGCCGGGCCATTAATCCGGCTGCGGTCGTGGGGCAGATTCAGGGCGGCAGCGCCCAAGGACTGGGTTATGCGCTGATGGAGGAGGTGATCGTCAAGGATGGGGTGATCCAGACGCCATCGCTGTCCGAATATCTGATCCCCACCTCATGCGATATCCCCGTGACGAAAGCAATTGTCCTGGAATCGGGGACGGGTGTGGGGCCGTTTGGGGCCAAGGGCATCGGCGAGCCGTCGCTTACACCGGCTGCCCCGGCTGTGGCAAACGCCGTCGCGGATGCCATCGGTGTGCGCATCCACGAGTTGCCGCTGACGCCGGAGAGGGTGCTGGCGGCATTGGACCGGGCTGAGGAGAGTGGAGATTAGAGATTAGAGATTGGAGATTGGAGATCGCGGATGGAGAAACAGTTTGACTTGCTGCTGATCGGAGGTACCATCGTCACCGGTGCAGGGATACGGCGGGCCGATGTGGGCGTGCGGGGCGAGACAGTCGCAGCCGTCGAGGCTGACCTGCCCCGCGAGGCCGCCCACGAGGTGATAGACGTCACCGGCAAGTACGTCTTCCCCGGCATCATTGACGTGCACGTCCACCCCGTCTACCTGGATAGCGTGGAGGACTGCTCCCGTATTGCGGCCTACGGCGGCACGACGACGCTGCTGCACTTCGCCTACGCTCGCACCGGCGAAAGCCTGGTGCAGAAGGTTGACGAGATGCTTCAGGATGGGTTGGCCCATTCCCGGCTCGATTTCGGCCTCCACGGCGGGCTGTTCGAGGCTCCCAGACAGGTACCGGAGATACCCCGCGTGATGGAGATGGGCGTCCGTACCTTCAAGTTCTTCCTCACCTACCTCAAGCAGGGCTGGTACACGGATGATTATCAGTTGATCAAGGCGATGGACATCCTGGCGGAGCGGGGGGGTATGGCAATGGTGCACGCCGAAAACGGTGGCGCGATTGATTACTTGGAGGACAAATACCTTAAAGGACCTGGGGCCTCGGCCAAATATTTCAACGCTACCCGCCCGGCGGCGCTGGAGGAGGAGGCCATCTTCCGCGCCATTTGCTTGGCCGAGGTGACAAACTGCCCGCTTTACATCCCTCACGTCACCGCTGCCCGTTCGCTGCGGCCCATCCGCCGCGCCCAGGCGGAGGGACGGCGGGTCTTTGCCGAGACCTGCCCCCAGTATCTCACACTGACGCAGGAGATAATCGAGGAGCGCGGGGCGCAGGCCAAGATCGGGCCGCCCATCCGCACCGCCGAAGACCGGGCCGCGCTGTGGGAGGCGCTGCGCGACGGCACGCTCCAGGTGGTGGCCTCCGACCACGCGCCCAAACTGAAAGACGTCCACGGCGACTTTCTGGAGCAGCCCTTCGGCTCCCCCCAGATCGAGACGCTGCTGCCGTTGACCTACGACGGGGGTGTCAACCGGGGGCGCATCAGCGTCGTGCGGTTGGTGCAGGTCTTGTGCGAGAATCCGGCCCGCATCTTCGGGCTCTACCCGCGCAAGGGCACCATCGCCGTCGGCTCCGACGCGGATCTGGTGGTCTTCGACCCGACCCGCGAGTTCACCATCCGCGCTGAAAATCAGCACACCAACGCAAGATACACCCTCTACGAAGGGCGCACCGTGTTGGGCTGGCCGGAGATGTCCTTCCAGCGCGGCCACCGCGTTCTATGGCAGGGAGAGATCGTGGCCGAGCCGGGACAGGCCCATTTCCTTCCCACACTTGAAACGCCCCCTATTGCCCCCTTGTCACTTGCACCGCTTCGCTGACTCGCTGACTCGCTGACTCGCCGACTTGCTATGGAAACGAAACTGCTCACTGGCAACCAAGCCCTCGCCCTGGGCGCCCTCCACGCCGGTGTCAGAGTGGTGACCGGCTACCCAGGCACGCCCTCGACGGAAGCGCTGGCCTGTCTCCTGGCGCTGGAGCCGGAGGGTGTATACGTGGAATGGAGCACCAATGAGAAGGTCGCGCTGGAGATAGCGGCGGGCGCTTCGTGGGCCGGGCAGCGGGCCCTGTGCACGATGAAGATGTCGGGGCTGAACGTGGCCTACGATTCCCTCATCTCCATTGCCTACTCGGGCTGCATCGGCGGCTTAGTGGTCTATGTGGCCGACGATCCAGGCGTCCACGCAGGTATGGCGGAGCAGGATTCGCGAGGCTTCGCCCTTATGTCCGATTTGCCCATGCTGGACCCGGCGTCGGTGGAGGAGGCGTACCGGCTGATGCGAAGTGCCTTTGAACTCTCCGAACGGGTTGGCTCGCCTGTCTTCGTCAGGCTGGTGGGGGCGGTCGCCCACTCCCAGGCGCCGGTGGAGGTGGAGGAGCCGGCACCCATCCCCCGACGGAAGGCAAGATTGGTGCGCGACATCGCCCGCTTCACCAAGGCCGGCTCCGCCATCTGCACGGCCCAGCATCGCGATCTGCTTGCCCGGCTGGAGAAAGCGGCCCGGGTCATCGGTGAGATGGGGCTGAACCGTCTACAATTGGCCTCGAAGACGGGCGGATTGGGCATCGTCGCGTCGGGGGTGACGGCCTCCTACCTGGAGGAGGGATTCGAGATTGCGGCCCGGTTCGGGTTCGAGCGGGGTGCGGTTTCTGTGTTGTGGATCACGGCGGTCAATCCCTTCCCAACCGATGAGGTGCGGGCTCTGCTGCGTCACTCGAGCACCATCCTCGTCTTGGAGGAACTGGAGCCGTACATTGAGAAGGGCATCTGCGTGGAGGCCCGGAGGATGGGCTTTACGGGCCGGATTGTGGGCAAACTGGATGGCCCCTTTGAGCGAGTCGGCGAGTACGGCGTGGAACAGGTGGTGCGGGGCATCGGCGCAGCGCTGAGCCTGCCCATTCCAGACGATTTGTTTCAGGGGAGCGAAGCGGCGGAGAGCCTGGCCGCCGAGCGACCCATCACTTTCTGCGCGGGGTGCCCCCATCGAGGGACGTTTATGGCCATCAACCGGGCTATCAGGAAGGCGGGGTACAAAAAGAACGAGGTGGTGGTGACAGGGGACATCGGCTGCACGATCTTAGGGATGAACCCCCCGTTCCACACCGCCTGGACCGAGGTCTCTATGGGCGCCAGCGTCGGCCTGGCACAAGGATTCGTTCACGGGGGGGCCGAGACGCCGGTCATTGCCACCATCGGCGATTCCACCTTCTTCCACGCCGGCATCCCCGGTCTGATCAACGCAGTGCAGCACCAGGTCCCCCTCACGTTGGTCATCCTGGACAACGGTTGGACCAGTATGACCGGGATGCAGGTGAATCCGGGCACGGATGAGACCTTCCAGCGGCCCGGCGACCGCCGGGTGGACATCGCCGAACTCATCCCCGCATTGGGGGTGGAACGCTTCTTCATCATTGATCCCTTCGACCTTGACGAGGCTGCTGCGACCATTCAGAAGGCGCTGGAGTTGCCGGGGGTCAAGGTAGTGCTCTCCCGCCAGGAGTGCGCCATCCAGGCTATGCGTCGGGGTATTCGGGCGGGGAAAGTCAGAGTGATTCCCGAGAACTGCAACCTGTGCAAACTGTGTATCACTCATACCGGATGCCCGGCCATCGGTATTGATGAGGACACCATCGTTATTGACCCTGCCTTGTGCTACGGCTGTGGCCTGTGCGCTCAGGTCTGCAACCGGGAGGCGATAGAGCGAGTCGGCGAGTCGGCGAGTCAGCGAGTCAGCGAGTCGGCGATAGAGCGAGGGAGCGAGGGGGCGAGGGAGTGAAGTGAGTCTCACATCACGCATCACACATCACGCATCACGTTTTACGCATCACACATCACGTTTCACGTTTGACATTCTCCTCGTCGGCGTCGGCGGCCAGGGGGTGCTCTCCATCGGCGAGATCGTAGCCGAGGCTGCCTGTCGTCGGAGTATCCCTGTCAACCTTTACCCCATCAAGGGGATGGCTCAACGCGGCGGGTTCGTCAAGGCCCAGGTGCGGTTGGGGCGTGAGGTGACCGGGCCGAACATCCCGCAAAAAGGCGCCGATCTGGTGATCGCCATGGAGCGATCGGAGGCGCTCAAGGCGGTGCGGTTCGTCAGGCCCGGTGGTGACTTCGTCCTTTTCGATCACGTCTGGGTGCCGATGGCGGTGATGTTGGGCAAGGCCGACTACCCCACGCCGGAGCAGGTGTCGGAGCAGATACAAGAGGCAGGAGGCAGGATGCACTACTTGGCTCCCGAAAGTCTGCCCCTCTACAAAGGCGTCCCCGTGCCGGCGAACATCTTTGTGCTTGGCGCGGCCGTCGGCCATACTCGGTTAGCCGATGTGCTGAGCCCGTCCGACATAGTCCAAATCGTGCAAACGAAGTGGACCAGGAGCACGGAGCGCAACGTCTTCGCGTTCCAAGCCGGGCTTGAGGCATCCATCCAAGAGCCCTAACGTCAGCGTAGCGTAGCCTCACGTCTTACGTTTCACGTTTTACATCTCGCTTCCTCAACGGAGTGCTTGATGAGTCTACAAAGCCTCTTCTATCCCCGAGGCGTGGCCGTCGTCGGCTCCACCTCGAAAGGCAAACTGGGCTACGAACTCGTCCGCCAGATTCTGGAGGGCGGCTTTCGAGAGGTGTACGCGGTCAATCCCAAAGGGCAGGGGGCCTTCTCCATCCCCGGCTACAATGCGGTGGGCGAGATCGGACGGCCGGTGGACCTGGTCGTCATCGCCTCACCCGCTCCAACGGTGCCGAAGGTGCTGGAGGACTGCGGGCGGGCCGGAGTGGGGGCAGCGGTCATCATCTCCGCCGGTTTCTCCGAAGTGGGAAACGTGGTCGGGGAGGAGGAGATCAAGCGGGTGGCCCGCAGGTACGGCATCCGCGTCGTCGGCCCCAACTGCGCCGGCATAATGAACACCCACTATCGGCTGTTCGCCTCGCTGGAGACCAGGCCGCCGACCGGGGGGGTGGCCTTCATCTCTCAGAGCGGCGCGTTAGGGGGAGCCGTCCTCTCCTGGGCGGAGGAGCAGGGGTTGGGCTTCTCCAAGTTCGTCAGTTACGGCAACCGCGCCGACCTGGACGAGGTTGACCTCCTGCCCTACTTGGCCCAGGACCCTCAGACGAAGGTGGTGGCGCTGTACATAGAAAGCGTCGCCGACGGGCGGGCCTTTATGCGGGCGGTGGACGAGTTCACCCGCCACAAGCCGTTGGTAGTCATCAAGGCGGGCCGCAGCAGTTCTGGGCGGCGGGCGGCCCTCTCCCACACCGGCTCGATGGCCGGCTCCGATGCCGTCTACGACGCCGTGCTGCGGGAGTGTGGGGCCATCCGGGTCAACACGGTCGAGGAGATGTTCGATCTGTGCAAGGGCCTGGTCCACGTGCCGCCGGTCGAGGGACGCCGCATCGCCATCGTGACCAACTCCGGCGGGCCGGGGGTGTTGGCCGCCGACCGGGCCGAGGAGGTGGGCCTTATGTTGCCCGAACCCAGCCCGGAACTCCGGGAACGGCTCTCCCGTTTCCTGGCCCCGCATTGTTCCCTCAAGAACCCCATTGACCTGACGGTGGAGGGGACGGAGGAGGAGTATCGGGAGACGCTGTGCGCCGTGTTGGAGGAGTACGACGCGGCGCTGGCGCTGAACGTCGCCACGCCTTATCTCGACTCCGTAGCGCTGGCCCGGGGGGTCTGCGACGCGGCCCGGATGACGGGTAAGCCTATCGTGGCCAACTTTATGGCCGGGCGGGTCGTGGCCGAGGGCGTCGCTTACCTGAAAGAGCACGGCATTCCCAACTACCCCACCGGTGAGAGGGCGGTGACGGTGCTGGCGCGGATGGGGCGAGTCAGCGAGTCAGCGAGTCAGCG